>NZ_JRNG01000033.1:0-20457 GCF_000759055.1 Corynebacterium tuscaniense DNF00037
AACACAACGCTCCGCAACACCACCACTCGAACCAGAACCCGAAGGCTCAGACGAACCACCCGGCGTCGTCGACGGCGGAACCGGAGTAGACGGCTCAGACGGGTCTGCCGGCTTCGTCGGTTCAGACGGATCGGAAGGCTCAGACGGGTCTGCCGGCTTCGTCGGTTCAGACGGATCGGAAGGCTCACCCGGTTCAGACGGGTCCGCCGGCTCGGTAGGCTCCGAAGGCTTCGTTGGCTCAGCCGGTGACGTTGGATCAGAAGGATCAGTGGGTTCAGACGGATCGGAAGGCTCACCCGGCTCCGTCGTCGGCGGCGTCGTTGTCGTCGATGGGTCACCAGGCTCCGTCGGCTCAGCCGGATCAGACGGCTCGGAAGGATCACTCGGCTCAGTCGACGGATCACCAGGCTGTCCCGGCTCCGAAGGCTTCGTCGGCTCCGAGGGCTTCGTCGGCTCGGTGGGCTTCGTCGGCTCAGCCGGGTCAGACGGATCACAGTTGCAGTTGGCACCTACCCGGATAATTGCCTTCTTAGGCTTCTTCGTGCGCTCAGTGCTGACCTTAGGATCACCAGACGGCTTACCGGCCACAATCTTCTGGGTCGACGTCACAACCTCAACACCCAGCTCACCCTGCTGATCAACAACCTGCTCACCAACAGCAAGCGAATCATCAAAAACAATCTCCGTCTCAAACGGAACCGGCTTTTCCACCTTCGTCACCACAGAGGTGTCACCAGCCTTCGGACCGTACTCGATGATGCGGTCTTCGGGTTTGAGGCGAGAAACAACTCCTGTCACGGTGGCCTTGCCGTTTACTCCGGTGAAGGTGGCTTCGTAGGTGACTTCGCCGTCAGCGCCCTCCTGGACAACCTTCACTTCACCCGGCGCGAGTTCGGGGTTCGGCCGCAGGACAGTGCTAAATGGAATCGGCTCGGTCCATTTCATGTTTTCCGTTGCCGTGGCTTGCTTGGTGCCTACCTTGATCACCTGGTCAACAGGCTCCTCAATGATTTCCTCAGAGACCTTCGGGTCGCCCGGTTGCGAGTTGACGATCCCACGTTCAATCGTCATCTTCTTCTTACCCGGCTTACCCTCGGTGACAGTTTCGGAGGTGCCGGCAGGCATCTCCGGATCGAACTCGACCTTCACGCCGAATGGAACCTCAGTCTCAAAAGTCTCCGTGTTTGAGCCCGTGGTCTTCGTACCTACGCGGATGACAGCGTCTTGCTTCTCGGTCACCGTTGTCGTCTGAACGGCTGGGTCGCCGGCGGGTTTTCCGTCGATAAGCTTTTGCGTGCTCGTCACCTTTTCTTCACCGACGACACCTTGCTTATCGACGACTTGCTCACCCGCAGCAAGCTTGTCATCGAACACGATCTTGGTCTCAAACGGAATCTTGCGGGTTGTCTCAGTGACCAGCTCTTGGTCCTTCAGGCGCGGGCCGTGCTCAACAATGCGATCTGTCGGTTCGGTGCGATCCTTAGTCTCTGTGACCGTTGCTTCGCCGTTAATACCGTTGAAGATAGCGGTGTATGTAGCCTCGCCATCCGAACCCTCCTGGACAACCTTCACTTCACCCGGTGCAAGGTCCGGGTTCTCGCGGATGACCGTGGAGTACGGGATCGGCTCCTTCCACTCCACCTTCTCATTCATCGGTTTGGTACCAATGATCACAACTTCATCTACCGGGTCCTCCACACGCTTCCACGTGCGGTCCTTATTCAACGTCTCCTTACCCAGCTTGCCTTCGGTCTTAACCTGATAGGTGCCCTGGTTCACCGTCGGGTCGTACTTGTATACAACCTTGAACGGAATTTCCCGCTCCAGGACATCAATGACCGTCACCTTGGCCGTCGTGGTGTCCGTGGAGCCGTCCTCGTAGGTCACCGTGACAGGAATTTCGATCGCGTCGCCGTTCTTCGCATCCTTGGGTGCGGTTGCGGTGATCTTGCCCTCGTCATCAATGGTGACGGTCCAGCCAGCAGGAACGTCGCCAATCTTGAAGGGGTTTTCCTTTGCCAGTTTGGCGTTAGCTGGGTTATCAAAGTGCACCGGCAACGTAGCCGTCTCACCCGGGTACACCGTTTCAGCCTGGTATGTGGGCTCAGCTTCCCAACTATTGCTCAACTTCACCACAGTGGTGACGGGCACCTCCGGGGTCAGCCCACCCGGCGCCGTCACCTTCACAGTGATGGTCTTCTTATCCCCCGGCTTAGAGTTTGCCGGTGGAGTCGCTGTAACAACACCAGTATTCGGGTTAATCGTGTACTTCCAGCCGTCTTCCTCCTTCGTCAGGAGTGGCTGGCCATCAACATTGCCGAAGGAGAATGTCGAGCCCTTCGGGGCATCCTTCACCTGGTGGTCCACTGGCTCATTCGGGCCCGTGGTCTCCACCGAGTAGACCGGGACAATATCGCTGCCGAGAACGGTAATGGTGGCCTGCACCGGAACATGCTTCGATTCTCCGAGCTGATAGAAAGTCAGGACCGGGATATTCAAAACGTAGCCCTCTGGCGCCGTACGAGGAATCGTCGTAGTGATTTCACCAGTGTCCTCATCAATCTTGAGGTTCCACGTTCCGCTGTCATCCACGAAAGTGCGCTCATTCTCACCGTCGTCGAAGCTGTAGCGGTAAGGCGGTAGGTCATTCTCGCTTCCACTCAAGCCCGTTTTCGGGATCGTTGGAGTGAGAGTCACGCCCCTGCCAGGCCTATCCATCACTCGGTCATATTCAGGGACCTTAATTTCATGGATGATCTGGAAGCGGACTTCCACCTCATCTGTGGTCTGATCCGGGTAGGTGGCTTTCACCGTCGGAGTGATGATTGTGCCCAACTCAACGTGATCACCGTCCGCCACCGCGGTGACCTTTCCGGTCGGATCAACCGTGACAGTCCAGCCCGCTGGCACGGTGGAGGGATCCACCTCAAACTTCGCCGGGGCAACCGGCTTGCGGCCCTTCATGATGGACTTGGTGCCAATCTGGGCCGTTATCTCCTGGCCAAGCATGCCCTTTGCAAGGGCCGGGCGCACCAAATCGGTGACCTGCGTGTTATTGGGTTCCACCAGCACGAAAAGCTGGATCTCGTCGGTGGAACCGTTTGAGTACTCCACCGTGATCTTCGGCCGTGCAAATGTGTTCGGCTTCGGGTTCTCCGGGGAAGTAACGGTGACGTTGTAGTCCTCGTCCATCTCAACGTCCCAGCCTTCCAGGACGTATTGGTCATCCAGTTCGACTCTGACCTCAAAACCACCGTCAGCCTTGCTCTTTCCCAGTTCCTTGAGCAGGTCCGGAACCTGGGTAAAGGTCACTTTCTGGCGCTCAGGGTTCAGTGGCCCCGTCGGGCTATCCACACCCGAGATGATCTTTTTCTCGTTCTTGTCGTACCTCGGGGTGTGGTCCTCCGTGTCATCCAGCCTGAAGCTCTTCGAATCGATGACATTCGGCTTGTTGTAGCGCGGAAGCAAATTAGAACTGTCAAACGCTTTGCCCTCGCCACCGTTGTTGTTGTTCTTCACCGCAGCCTGAAGCTGCTCCACACTGCGCGGCAACGCCATCACAGAGAAGTTCACATTCTTATTCGCCGCTAGATCCGTTCCACGGTACTTGGGCCAAGTGAAGTAGATATCACCATTGTCGGCCACGCGAAGGAGCTGCTGACCACCAGATGCCGCTGCATTGGAGCTGCCAATGAACTCACCATTGTCGTCATAGGCTTCCACCACCATGCGCGACAGGGAATCGTCTGTTCCACCATTGACCACCGCTGGGACATTGATGTGGCCGACCTTGGTCTCTTCCCCCTCAACAATCACGTGCTTATCAAAGCTTTCCCAATTCACCGTGATGGGATTGCACTCGATATTCTCACTCGGCCACGGGTTCACAACTGCGATAAAAGCAGCGCTGTTTCCCGTTGTAGCTTTCGCGCCGTCAACGTTGTCCTTGAGATATTTTCCCTGCCATGCGTAGCGCACAGGATTATCAGCACCAGCCTGCGCGAACTGCTTGACCTCGTCTTCGCTCAAGTCCGCATTGAGGTTCAGGTTCCTTTGTTGACGGCTCGCGCTGATGTCGATGGACTCATCAGCTTTCGCAGTGACAGGACCCTTATCAAATGGAAGAGTCTGACCGGCAGCCATGGCAGGAACCGTGCCGGCATTTAGGTAGGCGCCGAGTAATCCCGAGTTGGTAAAGCTCCAATCCGCAAACGTACGGTCCTTCGAGTTATCAAAAGCGACACTCAAGCCCCACTGCGTCTTGTCCTGACTATGCTGGTTCGGCTCCGTGCTAAACCACGTAAAACCAGCCTGACTACCGGTGTATTTTCCGTCGCTGGAAGCTTCACACGAACCCGGTGTCAGGTCCGAGGCCTTCTGCGACTCCTTCTCCACCGCACCCTGGCCATCATCACCACGGAGACCGCCAGTGAATTCCGCTGCAGTGGCCTCGGTGTTCAAGGGTCCCTGACCAACAACCGTGAAGGCACCCAATGCCAGCGAAACGACAGTTGTGGCAGCTAAGGCTGAGCGGGTAGCTGTACGTGTGGGCCGTGATGAAGTAGCCACAATTTCTCCTCTGAGATCAACGCATGATGATGGGGGTCTCCACCACCGGTTCATTTTAGTTACTATGCCAAATAACTGGCGATCATGAAAATTGACTGAACAAAAAGCCCCCGTTAGTAGTGTCTGATTTCGCAGTCACACTAGCGGGGAGAAACTTTCTGCGGAAAGAGGCAATCTCGTTTCAGTTGTACTGTCCAAAGCAGTCAGATTCTGCCCATGTCACCGGGAAGGATCTAACTGGTGGTTGACCTTATTGGAGTTCTCACGTTGATACCCAAGGTCAAGTGCAGGGACATCCGGGCCATCATAGGGCGCACTTCTATTAGAGGTCGCAACATAAACGTCATTGAACGTGCGCTGCTGCGAACCATCCAGTCTGAAGATCGCACCAAAATCGTAGGGGGCTTGCGCATCGGTATTCCACGCATCAGTCCATGCGCCAGCCCTTGACTCCTGGTCCGAAAGATCGAAGGAACACGTCCCCGCATCAAGGTCAGTGGCGTTTTGCTGGGACAGTTCCACCACCGCGGTGTTCTTGTCATACCCAATACCGTCGGCGGCGATTGCCTGCGGTACCACAACAGCCGTTGGGCCAACTCCCCCGTCCGCCGCCCCCCGATAAGGCTAGCTCGTGCCTTCCGCCACGAATTTTTCAAAGCGGTCCGCGATGATGCGTGGCTCACGAGCCCAACGGTTATGCCCCAAACCGCCGGAGAGTTCCTCGGCCTTACGCGGTGCCTTGGTCAGGTGGGCAAGAAGATACTCACAGGAGGCAAGGGTGCATTCATCATCATCGGTGAAGCGCGTGAGCAGCACCGGTACGTCGACCTTCTTAATCTCCTCTGCGTAATCAATATCCTGCCCCGCCAGGTTCGCAATGGAGTTAGTCCGATTGAACAAAGACCACTCATACACATGTCGGCCAGACTGGCGGCCGTAGCCGGCGATATCTAATGCGCCACCCGGCCAGAAACCACGAAGCTTGGCCACCTGCCCCATGAGCTGCCCGCCCAACAAAGCGCGAAGAAACGCACGGCCCTGGAACCCGCGGTAATAGGGACTACCCGTGCCCACGCCCATCAAACCCTGCAGATTCAACTCTTTGGCCTCCGGGCGGGCAAGGAACATGGAGCCCACCTGTCCTCCCATGGAGTGCGTCAACATAAACGTCGGGTGATCCCGCGGCAAACCCAGCTCCTTTTTCGCTGCCTCAATCGCCCGCGGATAATCCTCCGACGCAAGATTGTGGTAGCCCCACTGGTTATCCGGCAACGCCTTCGTGGAATTCGTGCCCTGCCCACGCAACTCCCCAATAGCCACGTAATAGCCACGCGCCGCCAACTCACGCGCCAACGGCCGGTAATAACGCGCCCCCATGCCAAACCCCGGCCACATCATCACCAAAGGCGCGCCATCGGCTGGTTCCTCCGGGTCAAAGCAGTACACGGTACTCACCGAATGATCCGGCAGATACGACAAGGTATAACGCTCAGTCACGGACATGGGCAATATTGTGCCAAGAAAAGGCCAACGGGGGGCGTCGATAAGCTAAATTTTCGACGCCCCCCGGAAACCTCACCGCGCACTACACGTCGAGGAAACGCACATCCTTCGCCTTGCGAGTAATGAAGGAACGGCGCGCCGCAACATCATCACCCATGAGGATGGAGAAGAGCTCATCCGCACGCTGAGCATCCTCCAACTCCACCCGGCGCAACACACGGTGCTCCTTATCCAGAGTGGTCTCCCACAGCTCACCCGGGTTCATCTCACCCAGACCCTTGTAGCGCTGAATACCATCATCCGTGTTGATCTTGCGGCCAGCATTCAAACCAGCCTCCAACTCCGCGTCACGCTCCGCATCCGAATACGCGTAACCCGGCTCACCCTTCTGCCACTTCAACTTGTACAACGGCGGGTTAGCCAAATACACGTGACCATCAGCAATCAGCTCAGGCATCAAGCGGTACAGCAACGTAAGCAGCAGGGTTGCAATGTGCTGGCCATCCACATCCGCATCCGCCATGAGCACGATCTTGTGGTAGCGCAGCTTCGAAATATCAAACTCATCATTGATACCCGTGCCCAGCGCCGTGATGATCGCCTGGACCTCATTGTTATTCAGCACACGATCAAGACGAGCCTTTTCCACGTTCAAAATCTTGCCGCGCAACGGCAAGATCGCCTGATACATCGAGTCACGCCCCTGCTTCGCCGAACCACCAGCGGAGTCACCCTCCACGATGAACAGCTCGGAGACAACCGGGTCCTTCGAACGGCAATCCGCCAGCTTGCCCGGCAGCCCACCCAGATCCGTTGCGGACTTCCGGCGCACAGACTCACGCGCCTTCCGCGCAGCCTCACGCGCCTGGGAAGACGACACAGCCTTCTTGATGATCACCTTGGCCTCAGCCGGGTTCGCATCAAACCAGTCATTCAAGTGTTCATTGACGGAACGCTGCACAAAACCCTTGATCTCTGAGTTGCCCAGCTTCGTCTTCGTCTGGCCCTCAAACTGTGGGTCCGCCACACGCACAGAGATCACCGCGGCAAGACCCTCACGGCAGTCATCACCCGTGAGATTCGGGTCCTTATCCTTAATCAGCTTGTGCTCACGCGCATACCGGTTCATCAACGAGGTCAGCGCCGCACGGAAACCCTCCTCGTGCGTACCGCCCTCATGCGTATTAATCGTGTTGGCAAAGGTGTGCACCGACTCCTTGAAGCCGCTGTTCCACTGCATGGCGAGCTCAAGCTCATGCTCCTCGCCCTTTACATCAAACCCAACAATCGACGGGTGAATCGCCGTCTTCGTACGGTTCAAGAAATTGACGTAATCCACCAGGCCATCCGGGTAGAAGTACGTGACCTTCTTCTCACGCTTCTTCTTCGTGGCCGGCGCGACACCAGTCTCATCGTCGCTGTCGTCGGTCTTCTCCGTGTCAGCGTCTCCTGCCGCGTCGTCGAAGGAGTCTCCTTCGAGTGCCTGTGCTGTGTCGCCTTCCTCGGCGATCGCCTCAAGCTCCAGCTCCTCCTCGGAGACACGCTCATCCTTCAGCGTGATAGTCAGGCCCTTGTTCAGGAAGGCCATCTCCTGCAGGCGGCGTGCAATCGTGTCGTAATCAAACTCGACCGTCTCAAAAATCTCGGCATCTGGCCAGAACCGAATCGTCGTACCGGTGCCCCGGGCGTTATCGCCCTCAATGAGCTCATCCGGCACAGCATGCTTGAAATTCTGTATCCAGTGCTTGCCGTCGCGCTTAATATCTGCCTCAACGCGAGTGGACAGAGCATTAACGACGGAAATACCCACACCATGCAGACCACCCGAGACCGCATAAGACTCCGAGTCGAACTTGCCACCAGCGTGCAGCTGTGTCATCACAACCTGCACCGTCGGTGCGCCCGACGGGTGCATCTCCACCGGAATACCACGGCCGTTGTCCACAACCTGGACACCGCCATCCGCAAGCAACGTCACCTCGACCTTGTCTGCATAACCGGCCATCGCCTCATCCACGGAGTTATCCACGACCTCCCACACCAAGTGGTGTAGGCCACGTACACCGGTCGAACCGATGTACATGCCGGGGCGCTTACGCACCGCCTCCAACCCCTCAAGGATGGTGATCGATGACGCATCATAATGCGGTTGTTGCTCAGCCACTTTCCCGAAACTCTCCTGTCACGGCGTTCATTACGTCTCTAACCCGTGCCATCTTACACCCTTGTGGTTCCCTACAGCCGCAGCGCCAGCGCCAGCGAGAGCGCGTTTCTCGCGCGATTTCTGGGCGCCCCTACCAAAACCCATCCAAATATCTGAACAGGATTCCACTGCTTCAAGCTCAATACCCAAGCACGCCTAAGGGCACCACGTGGACCCCGCTGGGAAGAGTGTAGGCATACTCAGTTCCTGTAATGACGGCCAAAAATGTTGGCTTTCCTATCTTTTCTAAATCAACTCGATCATTTGCAAGTTTCAGCAGATTTTCTTCTGCTTCATGAATCCTGCTTGAACCGAGCTTTACCTCGCAGGCAGCCCACTTTGAATCCTCGGGATATTCAATGATCGCGTCTACTTCTAGGCCTGTGTTGTCGCGGTAGTGATAAACCCTGCCAAACTCAGCACTGGCAAGAGTTCTCAAATCTCTGATCACCATCGACTCGAAGACTTGACCGAAATACTCCGGGTCGCCAGCAAGCCGATCGATCCCGACCCCAAGAGCTGCACACGCAAGACTCGGATCAGCCAAATGAAGTTTTGACGAGGTTCGCAGACGCGATCGCGATCGGAGCGACACACTCCAAGCTGGGAGCTCCTCTAACGCGAAGACCTGGTTCAAAGCATCGATATAGGCAGCGACAGTTTTCGGTTCCACTGAGGTACCTGCTGGAGCGATATCTTTAGCCATATTTTGGAGCGTTGCCTCGCTCGAGATATTTCGAGCGACGGATGACATCAACCTTCGTACGGCATCTGGGTTATGCCTCACGCCTACCGCTGCTTCAAGTTCAGACTCGCAGATATTCTCACAGTAAGAACGGTTGAAAGCTATTGCTTGTCGTGTCCCGATTTCCAACAGCCCGGGCCATCCTCCACGAACAGCTTGTTCCGCTAAATCCTTGTAACTCAATTCTGAGGTCGCACTAACACTCTCCCCCATCCCCAGTTGGTTTAGAGAAATTGAACCCGAGGAAGCACCGCTTTCAACTAAAGCCATGGGGCGCATACGTAGCCGGGCAATACGCCCTGCACCCGAATGTCGGCTTTCATCCATGGTTGGCGATGATGACCCGGACAAAATGAATTGTCCTCGTTGTTGCCGGTCATCGATCTCATGCCTAATGGCATTCCAGATTGACGGAGCTAATTGCCATTCGTCGATAAGCCGCGGAGTATCGCCTTTCATAATTTCTGAAGGATTCAATTCCGCTAGCTGTACCATGCTCGGAGATTTATCCAGCCGAACATGACTAGCAGCCTTGGCAAGAGCTGTAGATGTTTTTCCGCAGCCGCGAGGTCCCTCAATCAAAACTGCGCCCATGGCCTCTAGAAGCTCGGTGAGAACGGAGTCTATAGCCCGACCTTTATACTGCATAGGACCATCATAACCTGAATCGCAACGTTTTCATGACCTGATTTGCAATGTTTTTATAACCTTTTTAGCAAGGATTTCATGACCTGATTTGCAATTACCCATACGTATCCCGCGGCCCCCGGCCCTTGACGTGCAGGGGTCCGTACCGCCAGTTCTTCGTCTTCGGCGGGTAGATGTGCAACTTCGTAATCACGCCGGGGCCGATCTTCTCCGCGATCTTGGACAGCACCGTTGACTGCATGTACTTCAGGTTTGTCGCCCAGGCAGTCTGGTCGCAGGAGATAAAAACCTCCCCGTTTTTGATCATGGTCACCTCAGTGTGCTGAGCGATCTTCTCCCCCACCAGCGATTCCCAGTTGCCCATCACCCAGCCATGCGCGATGGATTCCGTCCAGTCCCGCTGCGCAATCTCGTTTTTCACCAGTGCGCCAAAGCCCTTCACCTCGTAGCCACGTCGCAGCGCCCGGCCATCCGCACCCGTCGGTCGGCCAAAAAGTGGCCGGGTTTTTGTCGCCTCCGGTGTGAGATCCAAGCCCGGCACCTTCAGTCCCTCCGGTGCGGTGTTGCCCTTGCCCGTGCTGCGCCGCGGGATCACACCGGCTCCCTGCCGGTTCAGGTTTGGCAATGTGCCTCCGCGACGCTTCGCGGTGGCGCGTAGGTTCTTAAACGTCGAGGCGACCAGGTCTTGTGGTGGGGTCTGCTCCGGTGTCTGCTCTGTCATTGGTCGGCCTCTTTCGCGGTGGCTTCCGCAATGCGGGAAATTCCATCGACCATCTCCACGGAATAGCGCGCGGACACATGGTCGTCGAGGTTTTCCGGCAGGTCATCGCCGACGGCTGCGGTAATGAGTACTTGCTCTGCTTCTTCGGCGACAGCGACGAGCCGTTGTCGCCGTTTAGCATCAAGCTCCGCGAAAACATCGTCGAGAATGAGCACCGGCGCCGAACCATCCGCGGACAGCAACGCATACTCCGCGAGGTGGAGTGACAGCGCGAAAGACCAGGTCTCACCGTGGCTGGCGTAGCCCTTCGCAGGCTGCTCGCCGAGCATGAGCACCAAGTCATCGCGGTGCGGGCCCACGAGCGTAGTGCCGCGATCAATCTCATCGCGGCGGCGACGGGACAGTTCCGTAAGAAATGCCGCTTCAAGGATCTCCGCCGTGATCGCCTCCTCCCCGGCCAGTTCCTTCACTGCGCGGTCCAGCGTGGAGGAATAGCTTATCGACGCTGCGCGCGATTCCGGCGCCACCGACGCATACGCCGCATGCACCTGCGGTGCCAGCTCATTAGTCAGCTTCATCCGGCCAGCGACCACCTGGGCGCCCAGGCGAGCCAGCTGCAAGTCCCATGCGTCGAGAGTGCTCAGCGCACTAGCGCCCGAATCATCGCTGTAGCCCCTGCGCAGGGCCATATTGGAATTGCGCAACAGCGCATTACGCTGCCGCAGTACCTTGTCATAATCCGCCTTTGCCCCACCGAAACGTGGCGCTCGGATGGCAGCCAGGCCATCCAAAAAGCGGCGTCTTTCTGCTGGCTCCCCCGCCACGAGAGCGAGATCCTCCGGCGCAAACACCACGGTCCGCAACACCCCAAGGATCTCCCGCGGGGACTTCAACCGTGTTCGGTTAATCTGGGCCTGGTTCGCCTCGCGCGGACTGATTAACAGATGCGTTGTCAGCTCGCGGCCCTCATTGACCGTGGTTGCGGAAATTCTGGCATTCGCAGCACCGGCCCGTACGAGCGGAACATCCGAGGACACACGGTGACTAGCCAGCGTGGCGGAGTAAACCACCGATTCCACGATGTTGGTTTTGCCGTGGCCATTCCGCCCCGAAAACACCGTGACTCCCGGCTCGAGCGACAACGACAGCTCAGGCCATGAGCGGAAGTCACGCAGATCGAGTTCGCGGAGATACACAAAAACCCCCGGGGTTTTTTGATTACAGCTGCTTATCTGGCGTTTTAGCCCGGCAAGCGCACCGGCATGAGCAGGTACGTGAAGTTGGTGGCAGGAGTGTCAAAGCTTCCGTCCGCATTCGCCTCCGGCATCTCCTCCGGTTCCGGGATCATGATCGCCGGGCGGGAAGACTCCGTGAAACCAAAGACCACGCGGTCCGTAGGAATCACCGACAAACCATCACGCAGGTAGCCAGAGTTAAACGCGATCAGAAGCTCATCATCGCCAGTGAACGCACACTGTAGGGATTCACTTGCCTCACCGGAATCCGCGCCGGATGCGAACAGCGTTACTTCGCCCGGCTTGAAATGCATGCGTAGTTGCGCATTGCGGTCCGCGACCAAGCTCACGCGGCGAATAGCTTCCACCAAGGGGGAGATCTCCACACTTGCCATCGATGTATGCGTCTTCGGCAGCAACGGCTGAATATTCGGGAAATCCGCATCCAGCAGGCGCGTTGTTGTCTCACGGTTAGCGGAGTGCAAACCAAACAGGCCTTCCCCACCCACGTTCTCACCAGTACCAACAGCGATTTCCACCGGCTCTTCCACGTGCGTGTCCAAGGTGCGCGCGTTGTCCAACAACGTCTTCGCTGGGATGAGCAGCTTCGCCTCCACGTCCGGGCTGACTGGCTGCCACTCCAAGGAACGCAGCGCCAAACGGAAGCGGTCCGTCGCCGCAAGCTGAACGCGGTTACCGGTGACCTCCATGTGCACACCCGTCAACATCGGCAACGTGTCATCACGGCCAGCAGCCGATGCAACCTGGGTGATGGCACCAACAAAGGTCGAGGTAGACAGCGTGCCGGTGACTTCCGGGAGAGTGGGCAGCTGCGGGTAATCATCCAGTGGCATAAGTGGCAGCTCAAAGCGCGCGGACCCGCCCTGCAGCAGCAGACGTTTCCCATCGACCACGGAGACCTCAACTGGTTTCGCCGGCATGTTGGACACAATGTCCGCCATGAGTTTGCCGGCCACAGCTACGCGACCAGGCTGATCTACCTCAGCGGCGATGCGCACGCGCGTGGATACCTCGTAGTCAAAACCCGCGAGTTCCAAACCGTTGTCATCTGCAGTGATGACCACTGCGCGCAGCACTGGCTGTGTGTTTTTCGTAGGCAGGTTGCGGGCGACCCACGCGACAGCGTCAGTCAAGTCATCCTTATGCACGCGGAATGACACGTTGATGTCGTCCATGATCGGCTCCTTGATGGTTGGAAGAGGCGGGAGCTCATGAGTGCTCATCGGCATTGGCCCCACATCTGCCCAAGATTACAAGTTCTATAAGAAGTTTTGCGATCCACCCTAGGTCAAGTCCATGAACAAGTTCTAGGCGGAGTCCACCTCAGTGGCCGAAGTTGTCCCCACGCTCTATTTCTCTTGGGATTAATACTAGAAAAAGAACTAGTAAGAACAGTAAGTCCTGTGCACACTGTGGAGATCCC
The DNA here is from genome assembly GCF_000759055.1 of Corynebacterium tuscaniense DNF00037. NCBI lineage: Bacteria > Bacillati > Actinomycetota > Actinomycetes > Mycobacteriales > Corynebacteriaceae > Corynebacterium > Corynebacterium tuscaniense. The sequence goes on from NZ_JRNG01000033.1 coordinate 13,069, forward strand.
GGTTTCGGTGCACGGTAATCACGTTTTTCGGATGTGAGCCACGGGTGTGGAGAACCTGTGGATAACTCCGTCCTTCTGTGGAATTTAGAACTCGTCGTCCCATTCCTCACAACCCAACCCGACTTATCCACCGACTACTCACAGCCTTGGGCACAACGTGTGGAATCAGGGCTTATGTCGCTGAGACCCTGTGGACAAAGAGAAATGTAACCAATCTCACCTAATTACAAACGTGGAATTACACAGCTGTGAATAACTCTGTGGATAACTCAGCGGGAGGGGTGGCGTGAACGGGCGAGACGTCGAAAAGCAAAAAAGACCGCTCCCACGTGGGGCGGTCTCGGCGTGAATCGGCTTAGTTTGCGCGGACGCGGTTTTTGATGATCTGGGTGAGTTCCTGGATTTCGTCGTAAGTCTCGCGGTTTTCCGTCATTTCCTTACGGATTTTGCGGTTGGCGTACATGACTGTGGTGTGATCCTTGCCGCCGAACTCCTGGCCGATCTTGGGCAAAGAGAGATCCGTGAGCTCACGGCACAGGTACATAGCCAGCTGACGAGCATGCGCAACGGTACGTGTCTTGCCGGAACCGGTGAGGCGATCCATGGAGATCCGGAAGTACTCCGCCGCCACCTCCTTGATAGTGGCGGCAGTGATGGTGATATCGCCTTCATCCGGAAGAATGTCGCGCAGAGCGACTTGGGCGACGTCAAGCGTGATCGGCTCATTAATCAAAGAGGAATACGCCGACACCCTGATCAATGCGCCCTCAAGCTCACGGATCGAGGACTCAAACTGGGACGCGATCAGTGTGAGCACATCATCACTCACCCGCGTGCCATCCGCAGAGGCCTTTTTCATCAAAATAGCAATGCGCGTTTCCAAATCTGGCGGCTGAATATCCGTAATCAACCCGCCCTCAAAGCGCGTACGCAGACGATCTTCCAGCGTGGTCAGCTGGCGTGGCGGCCGGTCCGAGGACAAGATGATCTGCTTATTCGCCTGGTGCAACGCGTTGAAGGTGTGGAAGAACTCCTCCTGCGTACCTTCCTTACCTTCCAAGAACTGGATGTCATCCACCATGAGGATGTCCAAGTCACGGTAACGGCGTTTGAAAGACTCCTGCCGGTCATCGCGCACTGAGTTGATGTAGTCATTGGTGAACTCCTCCGAGGACACATACCTAATGCGCAGGTTCGGCTGTAGCACTCGGGCGTAGTTCCCGGCGGCGTGGAGCAGGTGGGTTTTGCCCAGGCCGGAACCACCCCAAATAAACAAAGGGTTGTATGCACGGGCGGGGTTCTCCGCCACGGCGACTGCCGCGCCGTTGGCAAAACGGTTGGAGGAACCAATAACAAAATTTTCAAACGTGTACTTCGGGTTCAGCGAGGTCTCACGGTTTGGATCCACCGCGGGCTTTTCACGCGGTATACGTTGTGGCGCCGGAACAATCGGGTGCGCTGACTGCTGCCGCGAGGACTCCTCGACCAGGTTTTCTTGTTGCTGGGAGTGGATTCGAGCGAGCTCATCAAGCCCCATGGGCAGCTGCTCACCGACGAGTGGTGTGGCCGGTGGTGCTGGCTCCGTGGCTGTGACTTCTTCCGCCGCGGACTGCGAGTAAGTGGAGTACCACTGGTGTGCGGGTTGGCTGGGGGCCGGCGTTGGAGCTGGTGCCTGTTGCTGAGGTTCGGGTTCCTGTTCGTGGACGGATTCATGGGCGGAAATCGTTACCGCCAGAGTGCACGGCATGCCCATGTGCTGGCTGAGCAGGTCGCTGATGTGAGGGGCAAGGCGCGTTTCCACGACGTTTTTGGCTGCTTCATGCGGGGCGGACAAAATGCAGTATCCCTCCCCCATCACGACCGGGCGGCACAGCTGCAGGTAGGCGCGGTCACCGGGGGTGAAAGTAGGAACGCTCGAATTTGGGCGCTCCGAAAGAAGTAGGAGTTCGGCAACGATCTCGTGCCACAGGGCATCAAGCCCCTGCTGTTCGTTTGCCATGCCTCTCCTACTACGTTTCTTGCTACGTTCAACTGGTTCCCATTGGTTTCTCAGGAATCCGGTCCCGCGGTTGTCCACGGGACTATCCACATCTTCGGCGGGATGTAATTCCCGTTGTTACCTTGTAGTCCACAACTTTATCCACAGGTGTGAAATTTTGGGTTGCGGAGTTTATCCACAAGATAAGCGTCTGGCTGTGGAAAAACAATTAACATTCAAAAACCTGTTGTGACCAGCTTGTTTAAGTAAACAGGCTCATAAACCTTAAGAAGAAGTTGAGGTTTATCCACAACAGGGATGGGTGATTCCTTATGAAGTTGTGGTGATAGAAACTTTCTACTCCGGAAACGGTCTGGCTGTCTAGAAAATCGTATTTTCCGTGTCACGTTTCCATGGCGTCGGGGGGTCGCGGAAACGCGGATCGAGTCGTGGCAGTGGGATTGTTGACAGGCCCCTCGCAGGTTGCCTCGGCGTGTCGCTCGTGACCTGCGGAAAACCACACTCTTGTAATTTCGGGGGTGGTGCCACCAATGGCTGGCCATCACCGCGCGTCGATTTGTCAGCTGGGCCAACGCTGCCGTATTCTGTCGGGGTCTGTCACACCTGTCACAGGGTGTGCGTGAGAGCGTTATCTGCGCCGAGCACCGGGCCGCCGCCCACAATGACCCCCAGCCAGCGGGGTGGATAGGCAGCGAGTCAGCTTGGATAGCGCACGCCACCGGCCCGAGTGCCACCTAGAGCAATCTCACCGAAAATGTTTTCCGGCTGCCTTAACCCCGGAAGGCGCGTGCACCACAGCACCAATGATGTGCAGTGGAGTACCGCCGCAGGCAGCCACGACGTCAAGGAGTCACCGTGCCTAAGCGGACTTTCCAGCCTAATAACCGTCGTCGTGCCCGCAAGCACGGCTTCCGTACCCGTATGAGCACCCGCGCCGGCCGCGCTATTGTTTCCGCGCGCCGCAAGAAGGGCCGCAAGAGCCTGACCGCGTAAGTGCTTTGTAGTGCTACCACGCCCCCATAAACTCACATCCTCGGCGGATTTCCGTCGCGCGATGCGCAACGGTGGGCGTGCTGGCACCCGCACCGTGGTGGTGCACCACTACACCCGAACCGAGCCCATCATCACCGGTGGCCCACGGTTCGGGTTAGTTGTGTCCAAGCAGGTGGGTAATGCTGTCGCCCGACACCGGGTGAGTAGGCAGTTGAGGCATGTGTGCCTGGGACTCGTCGATAAGCTTCCGCGCGAAACTGACGTTGTCCTGCGCGCACTGCCCGCGAGCGCGGACGCCTCTTCGGAGGATTTGCGCAAGGATCTGGCCAATGCCCTGAAACGAGCAGCAGCGAAACACAACCATGAGTAACGCTAACCCCGCCCAACGCGCCATCCTGGCGCTCGTGCACCTTTACCAAAAATATCTTTCACCCCTTAAAATGGGACCAACATGTCGCTTCGAGCCCACATGTAGCGCCTACGCTGTCACAGCTGTGTCACAGCACGGCGCATGGAAAGGTAGTTGGCTCACCGCCGCCCGCCTCTGCAAATGTGGGCCTTGGCATCCCGGCGGATACGACCCCGTACCACAAGTCAGGAGTTAGACCCCAGTGCTGAACTTCATCTACTGGCCGATCTCTGCCATCCTCTGGTTTTGGCACAAGGTCTTCGGCTACATCTTCTCCCCCGATTCGGGTGCCTCCTGGATCCTGGCCATCATCTTCCTCACGTTCACTATCCGCGTGTTCCTGGTGAAGCCGATGGTCAACCAGCTGCGCTCCGGCCGGAAGATGCAAGAGTTGCAGCCCCAGCTGGCTGAGCTGCGCGCCAAGTACGGCAAAGACCAGGCCAAGATGGCGGCGGAGACCCAGAAGCTGTACAAAGAAGCCAACATGAACCCGCTGGCCAGCTGTATCGTGCCACTGGCGCAGCTGCCGGTGTTCATTGGTCTGTTCCACGTGCTGCGTTCCTTTAACCGAACCGGTACTGGTGTAGGTGGCCTGGGCTTGAGTGTGGAACAGAACCGCAACACGGCGAACTACATTTTCTCCCCCGAGGACGTGCAGTCCTTCCTGGATGCCCGTGTGTTCGGCGTTCCGCTGTCCTCCTACATCTCCATGCCACAGGAGCAGTACGCAGCGTTCGCCCCGGTGGACTTCACCAAAACGAACATCATCATGGTGGCCCTGCCCCTGATTTTGATCAGCGTGGTCATGACCCACTTCAACACCCGCTTGTCCATGAAGCGGCAGCGCGAACGCATGGCTAAGCGCAAGGCCGATGAGGCAGCAAAGGGCAAAAAGCCAGCCAACAATGGTCCGATGTCTGCGGAGATGATGGAAACGCAGATGAAGACCATGAACGGCATGATGCTGTGGTTCGTCCCGGCAACGCTTCTGTTCACCGGTGTTTTCTGGCACATTGGTCTGCTCACCTACATGGTGACCAACAACGTGTGGACCTTCATCCAATCCATGATCGTCTTTGACAAGATGGACCGCGAGGAAGCCGCCGAGGAGGAGGCCCGCCGCGAAGCAAAGCGCGCATCTGCCCCGCAGCCCGGTGCCCGCAAGGTGGATAACCGCTCTAAAAAGCAGCGTCAAGCCGACGCTCAGAAGCGGAAGTAACCCTTATGCTGGACAACCTTTCTCAATGCGAGCCCACTCCCGCCGCGGCCACTGCTGTCTTCGGAGACCGGTTGGAGCTCGCTCAGGCCTACCACGATTCCCTGGCCACCACGGCCGCGGAACGCGGTTTCATCGGCCCGAAAGAGGTTTCCCGCCTGTGGAGCCGCCACATTCTCAACTGCGGCGTCATCTCCGAAGCGTTCCGTGAGGGTGCGTCCGTCGCTGACATAGGCTCCGGTGCTGGCCTGCCTGGCATTCCGCTGGCCATCGCGCGCCCGGACCTTTCTGTCACGCTCATTGAGCCACTGCTTAAACGCTCCACCTACCTCAGTGAGGTCAAAGCAGAACTTAGCCTGGACAACGTCACCGTTATTCGCGGGCGTGCGGAAGAGCAGAAGAGGTTGCTTTTCGACGTTGTGACATCCCGCGCCGTCGCTCCCCTTGGTAAACTCGCCGTTTGGTCGCTACCGCTTGTGCGGCCGGGTGGGGCGATGGTGGCGATGAAGGGGGCGTCCGTAAGCGAAGAGCTTGAACGCGACGCGAAAGTCATTGCGAAAGCCGGCGGCGTGGATGCCGAAATTTTTGCGGTTGGTGCGGATGTACTGGAACAACCCACCACCCTGATCCGCATAACTCGGGTGGGCTAAACGGATGTCGCCGGCATTTATTAGAGTCTGTGTGTAACAGTTTATTTATTCAACGGGAGGCCACGTGGACGATCAGCAGTGGGATGACACACCTATCGCCGTCGCCGCCCGTCGCGCCGCGTACATGAACACGGGTAAAGAGACAGTGCCCAAACCTGAAAAGCCCCGCGTGATCACCGTGGCTAACCAAAAAGGCGGGGTAGGAAAAACCACTACCTCCGTCAATTTGGCAGCGTCTTTGGCTAAACTCGAGTGCAAGGTGCTGGTGATCGACCTTGACCCCCAAGGCAACGCCTCCACAGCACTAGGTGCGGCACACCGCGATGGGGAAACCTCGTCCTACGAGATCCTCATTGGTTCTGCCACCGCGGAGGAAGCCCTCCAACAATCCGGCCCCAACCTGTATTGCATTCCTGCCACCATCGACCTAGCCGGCGCGGAGATTGAGCTGGTCAGCCTGGTGCGCCGCGAGTACCGCCTGGCCGATGCGCTGGGCCGTGGGTTTCTGGAAGAACACGAATTCGACTACGTCTTCGTGGACTGCCCACCATCTCTCGGTCTGCTGACCATCAACGCGATGAACGCGGTTGATGAGGTCCTGATTCCCATCCAGTGCGAGTACTATGCCCTGGAAGGCGTGGGCCAACTCCTGAACAACATCAGCATGATCCGGCAGGCCCTCAACCCGAACCTGCACATTTCCGCAGTGCTCCTGACCATGTATGACGGTCGCACCAAACTCTCCGAACAAGTCGTCGACGAAGTCCGCGGCCAATTCGGCGACGTGGTGCTCCGCAATGCTATTCCACGCTCCATTAAAGTGTCCGAAGCCCCAGGTTTCGGCCAAACCGTCATCGACTATGACCCTGGCTCCACCGGCGCCATGGCTTACTTCGACGCAGCCAAAGAACTAGCAACCCGTGGCGACTACCAGCCGCACCCAACAACAGGGCCCATCGGCGTGAGCCCCGAGATCGCCGCCCAACTTGGTCAGGAGGACAACTAACATGGCGCAACAGCGAAAAGGCGGACTAGGCCGCGGGCTTGCCGCCCTCATCCCGTCCAACCCGGACCAACCCCAGAAAACTGGCCCGCTGGGTGACAGCGCAGCCGACGTCATCATCGGCGGAGCAAAAGGGGCGCGTGAAGCCGCTGACTCCTCCGGTTCTTCGGCAGCGAAATCGAAGAAGGTAAAGGGCGCTCCTAACATCCCAGGCGCACCGGTTATCGGTGGATCCGCTGATGGTTCTGGTGCCGGGACTGTTCCTGCAGCGATGGTGAGTGCGGATTCTTTCGGTGCCACCTACCAGGAGATTCCCATCGGGGATATCTTCCCCAACGCGAAGCAGCCACGCACTGATTTTGATGAGGATGAACTGGCCGAACTGGTCCATTCCGTCAAGGAATTCGGTCTGCTGCAGCCCATTGTTGTCCGCCCCGCCAAGGACGGCTACGAGCTCATCATGGGTGAACGCCGTTGGCGTGCCTCTGCCAAGGCAGGCCTGAAGCGTATCCCTGCGATCGTGCGTGACACTTCCGATGAGGACATGCTGCGTGACGCACTCCTGGAGAACATCCACCGTGTGCAGCTCAACCCCCTTGAAGAAGGCGCTGCCTACCAGCAGCTGCTTGAGGAGTTCGGCGTCACTCAAGAGCAACTCGCTGACCGTCTTGGACGGTCGCGCCCGACCATCACGAACACGATTCGTTTGCTCAACCTGCCTGTCCCCGTGCAGCGCCGCGTGGCCGCGGGTGTGTTGAGCGCCGGCCACGCCCGTGCGCTGCTAGCTGTCAAGGTGGGTGCTGAGGCACAAGAGCAGCTGGCTGATCGGATTGTGGCCGAGGGCTTGAGTGTTCGCGCCACCGAGGAAGCCGTGACCCTGCTTAACCGCTCAGGCGCGCTGCCGGAGAAACCTAAGCGCCAGCCCACCCCGCAGCCGGAATTCCTCACCCAGGCCGCTGACCGGCTTGCTGATGAATGGGACACCAAAGTCTCTGTCACCATGGGTAAGCGCAAAGGCAAGATCGTCGTTGAGTTCGGTGACCGCGAGGACTTTGAGCGCATCTTGGCCCTGATTGAGAGCCGGGATTAAACGGGACTGGTGAAGGATTTAACACCACT
>NZ_JRNG01000034.1:0-42246 GCF_000759055.1 Corynebacterium tuscaniense DNF00037
GACTGACCGGGGCAAGGTGGCTGCAACGCGATGACTGCAACGAGGTCATTGCGGTGCGGTGACCGGGACGCGGTGCCCGGAGCGCGGGCACTCAGGCAGCAGCAGCGACAACATCGCAGCCATAAGACACAACAATGGGCGGGCTGAGTGCTTTGCTGAAGCGGATAAGGCTCGCGACGGATAAATCCAGGAAATAGTCTTTATTATTTACGCAGACATGCACGCTATTTACTTGGGATTGAGCAAGCGGAGTTTGATCCTAATCGCTCAAGCACTGGGTGACTTCCTTGCGAGCGGGGTAATTCTGAGCCAAAAATGCTGCTACCAGTCGTTGTAGTCAGTTTTACCTACCGGCGAGTTTGGACTGAATTTCCGCCGTTAGCTTGTTGATATCCCGGTCAATGGTGTCTTGGGCGACGCGACGCTGCGGGTCATTCATACGCTCGGAGTTCTGCACGGCGGCTGTCAATCCATCTAGGCGTGCCAAGACGTCGCTACGGAATTTTTCGCTCAGTACATCTTCATTGCGCACCTTCTGGCGGATGGCCTGGACGCGTCCCTTGAGTTCTGTGCCTTGGTTGGAGAAGTTTCCGGATGGTGTCGTGGGCAGACCTGCTGCGCGGGAACGCTGATTGGTCTGGTTCTCCTGCCATGCGGTCAGGCCACGGTAGACCAGCGGGATCAGCACGGGGATGAGGATGCGGGAAGCGCCCACGAGCTGTTTGGCTTTTTTCTTGGTCAGGCCGGATTCCTCGATTTTTTTAAGTTCGGTCTTTGCCAGCTGCGCTTCGTGCTTTTGCTTGCGTTTTAGGCCTTTCTTTTCTTCTTTAATTAGGCGCTTTTCTGCACGGTCCAGCAGCTTGGCGGTGTGCTTATCGGCTTTGGCTTCTTCTTTGGCTAGCTGGCGGGCTTTTGCTTCAGCTGCCTTGATTTCTGCTTTGGTTTTGGCGCGGGCTTTGCGGATGGATTCAAATAGTCCCATGGGTGTGCCTCCTGCTCCAGGTGTGTTTGCTTTTGATTCTTCGGTTCAACTTTACCCATGTTGTGCCGTTAGGCTTGGTGGCGGTGGAAAGAATGGATCGTGATGAGACAACGCTTGTGCGGGCGAGCGACCTCGTGGGGTGTAGGTATCGTCTGCGGCAGCGTTTGAGCCATCCTGCTGTCCCGCCGCTTCCGGAAGCATTGGAGCGCCAGCCCCAGGTGGATGCCGGGCGTGCGGCGGTGTTCGGGCTTCTGCCGAGGCGTCGGGCGGTGGGGGATGGGCGCAGAAAATCGTTCTCGGCGGTTCATCTCGACCCAGCCTTGCCTATCGACGAGCGCGAGGCCGCCACGCGCGCCGCCATCAAGGATCGCACGACGTTGATCGTGGATGGGGCGCTGACCGGCAGGATTGATGGTGTGCCGGTGCTCGCCGAGGTGGATATCCTCGTGCGTCAGGATGATGGCACGTATATGCCGGTGGTTGTGTCGAATCATCGCGTTGCGCGCCCTGCCTCCACGCACACGGCGAGTTTCGTGCCTACGCGTCGCCTCGGCTTGGGCACCCCGATCGAGACTCATGCGAAACTACGCCACCACACGGTCGATGGTTATCGCGTGGCACTCGCGCATGTGCTTCTCGACGTACACTCGGCCGGCACCGCCGCCGCCATCGGCCAAGACCGTGAACGCGCCTACCTGGTTGATCCGTTAAATTACGTGGAGCCGATGCGAACTGCGCTGGCGCAGCCAACCCCGACGCAGCCGTCGCGCCTCAAACAGTGCGCGAGCTGCCGCTACTGGGCGTTGTGTGAACCCGAGCTGAAGGCGATGGATGACATTTCGCTGGTGTTCCCGGGACAGAAGGCGGGGGTGTTGCGGGAGGAGGGGATTGGGACCGTCGAAAAGGCTATCGGTGCTGGTCTGGGTGAGACTAGCCGGATTGCGCGCGCCTGGCGTGAGGGGATCCCGGTGTTGGCGCGCACGGATTTTACGCCACCGGCGGAGTTGCGCGGGGACGTAGAAATCGACGTGGACGTGGAGGCCTATCTTGACCAGGGCGCCTATCTGTGGGGTGCTTTTGATGGGACTACATACCGTGCTTTTGCCACGTGGGAGGACGTCGGCGCTGACAGCGCAGCCGAGGAGACCAACTTCTTCGCCTTCTGGTCGTGGCTGCAAGCCACCCGCACTACCGCCCACGCGGAGGGTAAAACCTTCCGCGCCTACTGCTACGCGGCGGGCGGGGAAAACCACTGGCTCATGGCGTCTGCGCGCCGTTTCGCCTCCATCGATGAGGCCGCGGTCCGCGCCTTCATTGCCTCCGACGAATGGGTTGACGTCTTCGTTTCCGTCCGCCGCCACCTCGTGGGCACGGAAGGCCTAGGGCTGAAAGTCGTGGCACCCGTCGCCGGCTTTGAATGGGAGGATGCGGATATGGATGGAGAGCGGTCCGTGGCGTTACGCCGCGAAGCTCGCTTTGGCAGTATCAGCGCCCGCGATACCCTCCTTCGGTATAACGAGGATGACTGTCGCGCTACCGCCGCCGTACGCCACTTCCTCAGCGCCGGCGCGCCGGGGATTCCGCGGCTTCACTCACTGGGCTGAGCGGATGTGGGGTGAGCGCTTCACGGTGACAGCCAGCCACACGGCGATAGCTGCCAGCACTGCCGACACACCGGCAATCGCTGCGATGAAGCCGCGCCAGCCGGTGTGCTGGAATAACAGGCCCGTGGCAGCGCCCAAGGCGGAGGAGCCGACGTAGTAGAAGAACACGTACGCACTCGACGCTTCCGCGCGGTCCCGCGTGGCTACCTGCCCCACCCAGCCAGAAGCCACCGAGTGTAGGGCGAAGAAACTCGCGGTGAATAACAACAAGCCGACCAGCGTCAACCACAGATTGCCGCTCATCAGGGTGGTTGCACCGAGGAACATAAGGGCAGAGGCAATCACCAAAACTCGCCCGCGCCCGACCCGCTGCACATAATTGCCGGCCCTGGCGGAGGACCACGTACCGGAGAGGTACATGAGGTAGACGAGGCCGGCGAGGGCCGTCGGCAAGCCAAAGTGCTCTACCGCGCGGAACCCAAACATGTTGTACACGGAGACAAACATGCCCATGCCCAAGAACGCGGTGGCATAGAGCCCCACGAGGTGGCGGTTGGTCAGGTGGCGCAGCATCGCAGTGACTTCATTGCGGGGGTTGAGTCTTTTCGGCGTGAAACGCTGCTGCACCGGGAGTAAAGCCCACATGATGAGCGTGAAGGTCAGGGCCGTTGCAGCACCCGCGAACATTGCCCACCGCCACGTAGTGACTTCCATGGCGAAGGAGGGGATGAGGCGCCCCAGCAGACCGCCGATGGAATTGCCAGCGACGTAGAGCCCCATCGCGCGAGCAGCATCGCGAGAATCAATCTCCTCCGCGATCCACGTCATGGCCACCGCCGGGGTGCCCGCGATGAGACAACCCTGGATGAAGCGCATGATGATGAGCTGGTTAGCTGACTGCGCCAAGGGGAGCGCCAGACCAACCGTGGTGGCTAGCAACGCGGAGACGATGAGAACCCTGCCACGCCCAAAACGCTCGGAGAGGATCGATGCCGGGATGACACACAGAGCCAGGCCGCCCGTTGCCGCGGAGACAGTCCACGCGGCTTGCCCCTCCGTCATTCCCAGTTCGGAGGTGAACACCGGCAGTAGTGCCTGGGTTGCGTACAGGGCATTAAAAATGGCGAGACCTGCGAAAAGCAGGGCAAATGAAGCGCGACGGTACTCCGGGGTACCTTTCCGGATCCCCTCCCGCATAGACACCTCACAAAATATTTCTCAAAAGGTCTTGTGTTCTTAGGGCAGCCTTACCTATACTTGCTATCGAGATCGGGTGAACCGAATCTCGTTGCGAAAATCAGGTTGCGTTTTCCCGGATTCCTCCAGCGCCGGGAAAACGTGAAGGGACCGCCACATTCTGGGTAGTGGCGGTCCCTTTTCATATCGCTACAAGGGGGCGACGGAGGGCCGTCGAAAAAGCTATAGAAGCTTAAGCAGAAGCCTTAGCAAAACGCTCTGCAACATCATCCCAGTTGACAACGTTCCAGAATGCCTTGGCATAATCAGCCTTCACATTCTTGTACTGCAGGTAGTAAGCGTGCTCCCACATGTCCAGCATGAGAACCGGAGTGAAGTCAACGGAGATGTTGCCCTGCTGATCGGTCAGTTGCTGGATGACTAGGCGGCCAGCGATCTTGTCGTAGCCAAGCACTGCCCAACCAGAACCCTGGAGGGACAGAGCGACACCCTCGAAGTGCTTCTGGAAGGCCTCGAAGGAGCCGAAGTCACGGTTAATAGCCTCGGCGAGCTCACCTTCCGGTGTGCCGCCACCGTTCGGGGACATGTTCTTCCAGAACACGGAGTGGTTGGTGTGGCCGCCCAGGTTGAACGCGAGGTTCTTGGACAGTGCACGCAGCTTGTCCGGGTTGGCGTCACCGTTACGCTCTGCCTCCAGCGCCTCCAGTGCAGCGTTGGCGCCAGCCACGTAGGTGGCGTGGTGCTTGCTGTGGTGCAGCTCCATAATCTCGGCAGAGATGTGCGGCTCCAAAGCGTCGTAAACGTACGGAAGTTCAGGAAGTTCGTAAACAGCCATTGGTAAACCTTTCCTCTGGGTTTGCTCTTACTCGGCCCATGATAGGCAAAAACCCAAGATCGGGTTGGCGTGCCCGGCCACGAGCTAGAACCCCGGGGCGAAGAGCCCTCGACATCGAGCCAAGATCAAGGACAATGGACTCCATGGTTTTCTTCTTTGGACGCACCCCGCAGCTCGTGGACCCTGATGAGGCTCTGCCCGGCCGGACGGAACCGGTGCTGGCTAGCCCCCGCCCGCACGCAGTGTTGGGCACACCGATTACTGGCCCGTGGCGTGAAGGGCAAAAACGTCTGCTAGTGGGCATTGGGTGCTTCTGGGGTGCGGAGAAAATCTACTGGCAGACCCCGGGGGTGGAGTCCACATCCGTGGGCTATGGCGGTGGTGTCACCCCGAACCCGACGTACCGGGAGGTGTGCTCCGGAGCCACAAACCATGTTGAACTAGTGGAGGTTGTGTACGACCCGGAGCAGGTCAGTCTGAAAGAACTGGCCAAGATAGCGCTGGAGGCACATGACCCAACCCAGGGCTTCCGCCAAGGCAATGATGTGGGGACGCAGTACCGGTCCGCGTTTTATACCACCGGACCTGATGCGGACAAGGAGGCGGAACTCATCCGCGGGTGGGTCGCGGAGTACGGCAAAGCGCTGAAAGATGCTGGGTATGGGGCCATCACCACGGAGGTGGCCAGCGGTGTGGATTACTACCTAGCGGAAGAAGAGCACCAGCAGTACCTACATAAAGTTCCCAATGGGTACTGCCCGCATCACTCCACCGGGGTGGCCTGCGGGATCTAATCCGCGCCGAAGGTTTCTTTCGCGGACTCCTTGGCTGCGCCAGCGGCGGTGGCACGCAGGCGGGTGGAGTCGTGCCTGATCCAGTCATGGATCCGGTCGATCACGTCTTCGGAAAAACAGGTGTCCAGCACGGCATTCCAATAGGCCACTGTTTCACGGTGGTACTGGTGGCCGTGGCCGCCGGGTGGGTTGAGGGAGATCAACTGGTCCACGCCCACTTGCCAGCCGGTGATGAAAGGCATCCACCGCATGGATTGCAGTACGTCAACATGCTGGGCGGCAGGAGCCTTGATACCACGGGAACCAGGCTCATGCAGCCAATCAGGTTGGCTGACAAAGAGGCGCCAGTCCCACCACACGACAGGGTCGGAGGCGTGTTGGGCAAAAACGGTGCGGGGGAATTCCCACTCCTGCTCGTAGGCGGAGCCATCGAAGGTGTGGTGCAGGTGGTCCGGATGTGCGGTGAAGCGGACGTGGCGTCCGCCGTCTACAACGGGGAGACGCTGGGGGCTGCCTAGGTCGCGCCGGCGTGTGAGCTCGGCAATATTGCGGGCGAATCCGGGCGCGCCGGTGAAAACTCCGCCGTCGGTGCTGGTGATGAGCTCATCTGGGGTGGAGAACGAATCGGTCACGCCGTAAGCGCCGAGGGATTCCCCACCAATATAAAGGAGCGGGCGTTTGTCTTCCGGCATGGCAGCCAAGCGTTCTTGGACGGCTTTGAGCAGAGTTTGTGCACTGCGGACAGGTACTTCACGGTCTGAGGCATAGGAGTAGGCCGAGGGCATGAAAGAGTACTGCATGGCCACGATGGCGCAGTCGCCCTGGCTGAGGAACTCGAAGCTGGACGTGTGGAAGTCACTGATCCAGCCGGTGCCGGCGGCACTCATCACGGCGATACGCTTGCGGGACCACGCATTGGTGCGGTCCATCTCCCGCAGAGCCATCTCGGCTTGGTGCTCGGGCGTGCGGTCCCGCAACCCAATGAACACACGGATCGGCTGTTTAACCTGGGAGGACGGAACATCAAGCACGGTGGCAATATCGTGTGAGCGTGGCCCGCCCGCCACCACGGCGCGCCCTTGTCGGCCTAGGTACTTCCACTTCTCCAGGGAAGCGGGGGAGCCGGACCGTTCCTTCTCCCGGGGCTTAGCCGCGCCGGGCAGGAACTCACGGTCAAGGGCATCCGCCTTGCGGTACGCAGTGTTGAGGATCTGGCGGATGACCACCTTGTCTGTCAGCACGGCCCCCAGCGCACTCATGCCTGCCACGGCCAACGGCCAGGACACCACTGGTGGCATCCAGCGGCGCAGCTGGCGGTTGAAGCGCTCCGTGGACATCTGGATACCTTCACCGACTAGCAGCAAAGCGCCATAACCCAGTGAACCAAGGGCGATGCCCGCCAAGGTTTGCAAAGGGCCCCGCTGGTGGGGGTCTTCGACGAGGCGTTCGTGCTCAGAACGTCGTAAAGCAGCTGCGAGATACGTGCCCACCGTGACGGTGCCCATGGCTAGCTGAACAAACGACGCGCTCTTCTCGCGGAAACGGCGCAGCCCGGATAACCCAGCCGCATCGCTGATACTGGTCACCAGATTGGCGGCACCCACGCCCACCGTGTGACCAGCTGCCTGGCAAATAGCCACGTTCGCCGTGGTCACCCACCACGGGTGCGGCAAAAGCGACGGCGAAATAGCGCCCCACGCAGCAACTTCCGCGCCCAAAATGCCCGCCGTGAAGTTCTCCGGTAAACGCCGCAAACCGGACATCCGCACCATCGGAGTCAAGTCCGCGAACAGTTCCATGGCATACAACGGTGCGCGCACGGCACGCTTGCGGTGAGGGCGCAACCGTTTAAGGGCATTCCGCGGAGATGTGAACATATGGTCCATTGTGGCAAATGAAGAAGACATGCGGTGAGCAGAAGGTGAACAACGCGTGATAGTTCGGTGATTTACCCGGTGTGCGGTCGCCTTATCCGGGAGTCGGGCCTACCCTGGCAGACATGATGTTGAAGCCGGACCCGCACATCATCGCCCACCGTGGAATGTCCGGGTTGTACCCAGAATCCACACTGCGTTCCTTTGAGGAAGCATTGAAACTTGATGGGGTGCACGGCATTGAATGCGACGTGCGGCTCACGCGCGATGGCCGCCTGGTGGTCCACCACGACCCCTTTATCAACCGGACCTCCGACGGGGCGGGGCGCATTGCCAAGATGGATTTTGAGCACATCCGCGCATTCAACTTTGGCACCAAGGAAGACCCGCAGCAGATTCTGCTTCTGGACGAATTGCTGGACCTCCTCGAGGACTACCCGGACAAGCACATCTATATTGAAACGAAACACCCCACCCGCTACGGCCCTGAAGTGGACGAACAGACTGTGCGCACCCTGTGGTACCGCGGTATGAAGGAGGACCCGCGCGTCCACCTCATTTCCTTCTCCCACACCGCGATGCGGTACTTCAAGCAGGTTGTGCCTGATTTGGAAACGTTCTACCTGTTCCGCCTGCGGGAGATGAAGTGGAACAAGAACAACACCATGTTCTCCCGCCCTTACGGCGTGGGCCCGGCGTTGGCGCACCTCCGATCCAAGCAGGAACTGTTGGGCTACCGCGGGTTGAAAACATACACGTGGACCGTCAACCTGCCCAAGGACATGTTGTGGTGCCGCGAAAAAGGCGTGGATGCCTTTGCCACGGACCTGCCCCACTTGGCAGTGGACGTGTTCCGCGAGCACCCCATTACGCCAGTGTCTGCAGGGTAGCTCCAGCTCATTAAACTAGCGCACTAAGCTAGTGGGCATGGCCAAAAAGAACCGTAAGAAGGAAGATCTGCCTGAGGGCATGAGCCGCCGTCAAGCAAAGTTGGCGGCACGCGCAGCTGAACGCGCAGCGTTGCAGAAGGATCCGCGCCCGTACTCCGGTCTTGCCGCTGAGGCGGACCTTGTTGCTTTGCAGGAGTTCGTGCCGTCCGCCACCGCAAAGATTGAGGTCAACGGCACCCCGGTCACGTTGGCTACGGTGCTGCCTGGCGCCGGTGCCGCGTTGGTTCGCCCAGAGGAGGACGGCGGGGAGCGCATGGTGGCGCTCCAGGTCCAGTCCCACTCCATCAATCCGGGCCGCGACCTCGCGTACGCCCTCAACTGGGTTGTGAACGCGCAGCCAGGTGACACGCTCGGCTCCACCGTTGCGGATGGTTCGCAGCCAGAGCTCTCCACGCTTTTCGACGCTGCCCAGACCCTCACCGTCACCACCCACGACGACTTCAACTGGTGGTTCACTGACTCAGCCGCCGTGAACCCTCAGATCCAGCAGGCACTGGCCCGCGCCAACGATGCGATCATTCCGTCGGTGCAGGTTGCCTCGGAACTGCCGGGCGCGATCTGGTGGGTAAACCCGGGTGGTGGCAAGGCCCACATTCGGTGGGTCCGCCAGGAAGATGATGAGCGCCTGCTCCTCAACGCCCTAGCCCGCATCGCTGCTCGCGGTGAGCTCAACCTCGGTGAAGGCACCAAGTTCGCCGGCACCTTCCGCACCCATGGCCTCGTCGTCCCCGTCTTCGACCTGGACCCGACGGTGGAACCCGCCTCCTACGCCGATGCGCTGAGCACGCTCAACGCTGCCATCGAAAAGGAATACAGCAAAGACGCCCAGCTGAACGCGGATGAGCGCAAACAGCTGGAAAACATCAAATCCCGCCAGGTCACCATTTAGAAACCGCTCATGTCCACTGCATTTTCCCCCGATTCTGCTGCTTCTGCTGCTTCCGCGCAGGCGCTGAAGCACCGCCCGAAAGGGCTGAACACGCGCCACCTCAACTTCATCGCCTTGGGCTCCGCCATCGGCACCGGTCTTTTCTACGGTTCGGCAGGCGCCATCCAGGCTGCTGGTCCCTCCGTGCTGCTGGTGTATCTGCTTGGTGGCGCGGTGGTGTACTTCATGCTGCGCGCCCTCGGTGAGATGGCGGTGCGCCATCCTGTCACCGGTTCTTTTGCGGAGTACACCCGTGCGCACATGGGCGGTGCCGCCGGCTACCTCACCGGCTGGATGTTCGCTTTTGAGATGGTCATTGTGGCCCTGGCGGACCTCACCGCTATTGGTATCTACATGGGCTTTTGGTTCCCCGACGTGTCCCGGTGGGTGTGGATTGTCGCCGCGCTCCTCATTGTCGGTGCCGCCAACATAGCCAGTGCTAAAGCCTTTGGTGAGTTGGAGTTTTGGTTCACGGTGATCAAGGTCGGCGCGGTTGTTGCCATGATCATTGCCGGTGCTGCCGTTTTGGCGTTCGGCCTGTCTAGTGCTGAAACCACCGGTCCCGCCAACCTGGTCAATGATGGCGGTTTCTTTCCCAACGGTATTGAGGGCATGATCGCGTCCTTCATCCTCGTCCTCTTCGCTTTCGGTGGTACTGAGATCATCGGTGTTGCCGGTACGGAGGCCAAGGACCCGAAGGAGGCAATCCCGCGCTCGATCAACACGGTGCCGGTGCGCATCCTGCTTTTCTACGTGCTGTCCATCCTGATCATCCTGATGATCAACCCGTGGCGTTCCATCACCGGCGACCAGTCTCCCTTCGTGCAGATCTTCTCTGCCCTGGGTGTGAATTGGGCTGCTGGCCTGCTTAACTTCGTGGTCATCACCGCCGCTCTGTCCGCCATCAACGCGGACCTCTTCGGCGCTGGTCGCGTGCTCACCGGCCTGGCCAAGCAGCACTTCGCCCCGAAGATCATGGCTAAGACGGTGCGCGATGTCCCGGTGATGACCACGGTGATCCTCATTGCCGTCATGGTCATCGGTGTTGTGGCCAACACTCTCATTCCGGACCGTATCTTTGAGATCGTGGCATCCTTGGCCACCTTTGCCACCATCTTCGTGTGGTTGATGATCCTCCTGGCGCACCTGGCCTCACGCCGTCACATGACCCCGGAGGACGTCGCCGCCCTACCGTACAAGACGCCGTTCTTCCCGTACGGCCAGTACTTCGCGGTGGCGTTCATCCTGTTCACCTTCGGCATCATGCTGTGGTTGCCGGACTTCCGTGTTGCGTTTTTCGTCGGTGTCGCGTTCAGCATCATCACCGTCGCGATGTTTTACATCACGGGCCGTCATAAGCTTCCCGGCGTCAATGATCATGTGCCCGGAGCCACGCCTATCGACGACCCCAGGTAACTACCGCATTCCCCCAAACAGCTGCCCGGCGGCGGCGTCATCCCACACGGCGACGTTGCCGACCTCGGTGTCAGCGAAGTGGGAAATGGGCACCGTTTCCGTATTAATCCCACCGCGCATAGCCAGGGCGAGCCGCGCCAGGTGCCACACGTGATCATTCTTGCCCACGGTGAACAGGTTGCTCCCCTTCAACGCCAATGGCACCACCCGGAACGGGTTGAACAGCACCTTCGGTGACACAACCGTGTGCATCAACGCGCCGAGGAATTCCCGCTGACGAGCCACCCGGTCAAGATCACCCATCGCCGTGGCACGGGTACGCACATACCCCAGCGCTGTCGGCCCATCCATCACTTGGCAGCCCGCCTGAATATCCAGGTTGGCCAGCGGATCCTGGATTGGTTCTGGTGGGCACAGCTCAACACCACCCACCACATCTGTTAGGCCGGCCAAACCGCCCATGCCCACTTCCGCATAACGGTCCACCCGCAAACCCGTGGCATTCTCCACCGTCTGACTGAGCAGTTTCGGCCCCCCAAAGGCAAAGGCCGCATTGATCTTGTCATAGCCGTAACCAGGGACTTCCACATAGGAGTCTCGTGGGATCGACAGCAACGTTGCCTTCCCCGTCGGTGGGATGTGGAACAGCATGATGGCGTCGGTGCGTCCTGTACCAATATCGCCACCCGTCCCTAGCCGCGCCACGTCTTCTTCTGACAAGCCCTGGCGGGAATCCGAACCCACGATCAACCAGTTCGTCCCCGCTGTATTAGCAATCCGCGCATCCGGCAACGCATCCACCCGCGTCAGCCGCGCATCCGCCACCAACGTGACAACAACTGCGCCCACCAGCACGATTGAGAGCACCCAGCCCAGGAGGTTGAGCGGGTTGCGCCGCCGCCGTGGCTTAGGCATCGGCCGCGGTGCGGGCCGTCCCACGGGCCTCGGCGCTGGCCGCCCACCCGGCCGCCCACCTGGTCGCGCACCGGGTCGCTGAACTGGCCTCGCGGCCTGCCGCGGAGGCAGTGGAGTCCGCCTCGGCTGGTAGGCACCCTCACCAGGCATATGCTGGCGGGGCCTGGGTGGGAGGCGCCTTTCCGGCCTATCCGCTCGCGGCGGTTGCGCCGAGCGCTGGGAGGAGCGTCGGCGGATGGGGCGACCGTACCTATCCAGGACGGGTTCCCCATCTTTGCCCAGCAGAAATTCCCCCGGGTGATCCCGGGGGTCGTTGGAATGCGGGTTGGACATGGGGGACATTCTAAACGGTCCAATCCACAAATCCCTGGTGCGTTACAACCCGAGCCATGACAAGTCGAGGTACAGGTACCCCACGTAAGCCACCACGTCGATGAGGAAGTGCGCCAGAATGAGTGGCCACACCTTCCCAGTGCGGGTGAAGAACCACGCGAACACGACGCCCATCACAAAGTTCCCCAAGCCGGCCGAAAAGCCCTGGTAGAGGTGGTAAGAACCCCGCAGTATCGCCGATCCAGCCACAGCGCCCCACACCGGCACATTCAACTGTCTCAGCCGAGTGACTAGCCACAGCACCACCACGATTTCCTCACTGAAGGCATTCACCGCAGACCACAAGAGCAAAAGTGGCACGCGCGAGGCATCCGTCGCCGGCACCACCTCCGTCGAGAACCCCAGGTGGTACGCCCCCACGTACAGGGCCAAACCCGGAATACCGATGAGCGCCGCCAGCCCCGCACTCCATGCGAGATCCCGCCACGTAGGCCGCTCCACAGGCCGTTCCAGTAGGTAGAGCGCCAACGCGCCCCACGCCAGCAACGTCACCGCGGAGGCGAGCTGGAGGGAGATGTCGAGCCAGGGGAGGGCCGAGACGGCGTCGTTAAGCACAACCTTGTGTTGGTTGAGTGGGGACCGGGCGGCGTCGATAAGCCTTAAAAGGGCCTTGACCCCCGCCATACCGAACGTGACGCACAGAACAATGGCCACCTCGGCAACAAGTCGCTTCATGCGTGCAACTGTAGGCTGGGTAGCTATGACTGCAACCGTCGCGTATCTAGGGCCCGCGGGCACGTTCACGGAGGAGGCGCTGTGGCGGCTCGTGGATGGGCTCGGCGAGATCACGCCGCTGCCCGTCGATTCCCCCTCTGAGGCCCTCAATGCTGTGCGCGAAGGCCGCGCGGATTGGGCTGTCGTCGCGATTGAGAATTCCGTCGATGGCGCCGTGACCAGCACATCTGACGCATTCCTCGAAGCGCCCGGCGTGCAGGTGTACGGGGAGGTGGAGCTGCCTATCAGCTTCGCCATCATGACACAGCCAGGTTTTTCGCTTGCCGACGCCCAGCGGTTCTCCACCCACCCCGTCGCCCAACGCCAAGTCCGCCATTGGCTTGCGGCGAATTTGCCGGCGGTGGAATACCTCGCAGCGACCTCCAACGCCGCTGCCGCCCAAGCGGTGGCGGAAGGGAAAGCCGATGTCGCCGCCGCGCCGCTGCGTTCCGCCGACCTGTTTGGGCTGGAGGTCCACGCCACCGGCATCGCGGACCTGGC
Source organism: Corynebacterium tuscaniense DNF00037 (assembly GCF_000759055.1). NCBI lineage: Bacteria > Bacillati > Actinomycetota > Actinomycetes > Mycobacteriales > Corynebacteriaceae > Corynebacterium > Corynebacterium tuscaniense. Next base: position 13,104 of record NZ_JRNG01000034.1, read on the forward strand.
CATCGCCCGCACCCGCTTTGTGCTGGCAGGACCCACCGGGGTGCCCACCCCGCGCACTGGGGATGACCGCACCTCTGTCGTCTTCCAGCTCCCTAACGAAGCCGGCACTTTGGTAGGCGCCCTGCACGAGTTCGCCTACCGCGGTGTGGATCTCACACGCATTGAATCCCGCCCGACTCGGGAGGAAGCCAACACCTACAACTTCTACGTCGACTTGGTCGGCCACATCGACGACATCCCACTCGCAGAAGCGCTGCGCTCCCTCTGGCTCCGTGCCACCCGGGTGACGTTCCTTGGGTCGTGGCCGCGCTACCGCGACTCGGATTCTGGGGTTGTTCCGTCGACGATGATGGACCCCGCCCGCCTGGCCCAAGCCGAAGATTGGGTTCGGGCTGCCCGCACTGGAGATCTAGGAGAGTTAGGAGACTAGTCATGCTGATTCTTTTACGCCACGGCCAAACCACCTCCAACGTCGACCGCAAACTGGATACTCTTCTCCCCGGTGCACCCCTGACTCCCCTCGGCGAGGAGCAGGCTTTGGCTGCGGGCCGAGCGATTTCAGCTGACTACCAGGTAGGGAGGGTCTTTTCCTCCGAAGCGTTACGCGCCCGGCAAACCGCCGCTATCGCCTTTTCTTCCCTGGTCGGCGACATCCCTGCCCTGCCCGGCCTCCACGAAATCCAGGCTGGACGGTGGGAAATGCACAACTCGTCCGCAGCCCACGAGGCCTACCTCACCGCCTTCCGCGGCTTCTACCGCCGGGACCTCGCCGCCACCGTCGAAGACGGCGACTCCCTGGAGACCTTCCTCACCCGTTACCGCGCTGGGGTGCTGGCCGCGCTTGACCCTGCCTTGTATTCTGCCGGTTCTGCGGGTGCATCGGGTTCTAGCCGCGGTAGCACCGTGATCGTTTCGCACGGCGGCGCCATCAGGGCGTTTACTGCCAATGCCTGCCAGGTTGACCCCCAGTTTGCCGAACAGTCCTACCTCCCCAACTGCGAATACGTCGTCCTAGACCCAGGTGAGGACCCCGCCGGCACTTTTGGGGATTGGCAGGTCGTGCGCTGGGGCAAGTATGACCTCGCCGGGTTGCGCGGCTAACCCCACCCCAACTCATGCAACTCATTTTCCTCTAGCCCGAAGTAGTGCCCAACTTCGTGGAAGACGGTGACTTTGACCTCGTGGCGGAGTTCCTCAATATCTGAGCAGATGGCTTCGAGCGCGTCTTTGTAAATGAACACGGCATCCGGCAGGTAGCCGGTGTGGTTGGCATGTTGTTCGGTGAGGGGGACTCCCTGGAAAAGCCCGAGCAGGGTGGGGTTGTCCTCGTTGTAGGGCCGGGCCAGGATGACCATGTTGGTCATGGAACGGGCGAAGGATTCAGGAATGAGGTCGAGGGCATCGTTGATGAGGGACTCGAACTCTTCGTCGCTGATGGGGTCCATGGTTTAAGGCGCATTGTAAGGCTGGGGTGCAACGGGGGCGGGGCCAGCAGCTCTACCCTGCTCAGAGCGCAGCGGTCGACGCTCTGGCGGCGGGGCAGGAACGGAGCCATCGACGGTGAGCGCCTCACGGCCGTCCTTGGCGGAGCCGGTGAGGGAGGCGAAGCGATCGTCTTTAGCAAACATGAGGCCGCAGTTGACGGTTCGGCTGCCACCATCCCAAGCTCGGGTGGTGGAGGTGCCCCAGTAGATCTGCAGGGTGGTTTGGTAGAGGTTTTCTTCGCCGCCGACGTATTCTTCGGCAGTTTTGGCGCAAACGTCGCCGAGGTACTTATTTTGTTCGTCGACAGAGGGGGTGTGGTCGGCGAAGACGGGGGCGAGGTCGACTTTGCCGGTGATTTCGATGTGGTGTCGGTCGGAGCATTTGACGACGTTGAGGTTGTTGGCCTGGTCCGTGATCAGGCAGGTTCCGGTTTCGGCGACGCGGGCTTGGTCGCGTTCGGCAGCTTTGCCGGTGGTAAGGATAGGTACGCCCTCGGTGTCGGTTTCTTGGAGGCCACACAGCATGGTGCGGTCACCGTCTTCCCATGCGTCGGTGGGCGGCAGGATGGGGGCGATGGAGTAGCGGCCGGAGGGGTCGTAGCGTCCGCCGAGGTAGCGGATGGATGCGGTTTGGCAGAGCTCTTCGCGGAGCTGGGCCTGACGGGTTTGGTTTGGTGGTGGGGCGCCGGGGCCGAATTCGGCGGTGGGGTAGGTGTTGAGGTCTTCGCGGGAGGAGACTTCGAAGCGGTGTTCTTTGTTGCAGTCGGTTTCTTCGAAGTCGCTGATGGTGCCTTTGTCGTCCATGTCCCAGGTCAGGCAGGTGCCTTCTTTGGCGGCGGTGAAGGGGATGACGCCGTTGGCATCGGGTTCCGGGGTGCCGCCGGTGCTGGCGCCTGATTGTTTGTCGGAAGCCAGGGTTAGTCCGGTTGTTCCGGCGTATGTGCCCATGCACAGTGCGCCGGCGAGTCCGGCGATGAGCAGGGTGCGCAGTCCTGTGCGGGAAAGCGAAGTGCCGTTATTCATATACACCATCATGCCTGCAGCTCGTGGGCCCAGTCCAACGGGTAGGGTTGGGGCTTGTGATTGATCTGAAGTTTCTGCGTGAAAATCCGGATGTTGTTCGTGCCTCTCAGCTGGCTCGTGGTGAGGATCCGGCGTTGGTGGATGCGCTGTTGAAGGCTGATGAGGAGCGGCGCGCGGCCATCGCTAAGGCGGATGAGTTGCGGGGGGAGCAGAAGGCGTTTGGCAAGAGGATTGGTCAGGCTGCTCCGGAGGATCGTCCGGCGTTGCTGGAGGGTTCGAATGAGTTGAAGGCGAAGGTGAAGGAGGCGGAGGCTGCGCAGTCGGGGGCGGAGGAACGTGTGACGCAGTTGCAGTATTCGATCTCCAATGTCATCGCGGGAGCGCCCGCGGGGGGTGAGGAGGACTTCGTTGTTCTTGAGCACGTGGGGGAGGTGCCAGAGTTTGATTTCGAGGTTAAGGATCACTTGGATCTGGGTGAAGAGCTGGGGCTTATCGACGTCAAACGGGGCACCAAAGTCGGTGGCGCCCGCTTCTACTACTTGGTGGGTGACGGTGCGTGGCTGCAGCTGGGCATGTTGATGCTGGCGGCACAGAAGGCGCGTGAGGCTGGTTTTAAGGTGATGGTCCCGCCGGTGCTTGTGCGTCCGGAGATTATGCAGGGCACAGGCTTTCTGGATGCGCATGATGAGGAGATTTATTATCTCGAGCGCGATGAGCTGTACCTGGTGGGTACGTCGGAAGTGGCGTTGGCGGGTTACCACAAGGACGAGATCATTGATTTAAGCGAGGGGCCGTTGTTGTATGCGGGGTGGTCGAGCTGCTTCCGTAGAGAAGCGGGCTCGTACGGCAAGGACACGAAGGGTATTTTGCGTGTCCACCAGTTCGACAAACTGGAGATGTTTGTTTACTGCAAGCCTGAAGATGCAGAGGAGATGCACCAGAAACTGCTGGGGCTTGAGCGTGAGATGCTTGCCGCGGTGGAGGTTCCGTACCGCATTATTGATGTCGCGGCGGGAGATCTCGGGTCATCAGCTGCCCGCAAGTTTGATACGGAGGCGTGGGTGCCCTCGCAGGGCACGTACCGTGAGCTGACGTCGACGTCGAATTGCACGACGTTCCAGGGTCGCCGCCTAGCTACTCGTTACCGTGATGAGGAGGGCAAGACGCAGACCGCTGCCACCCTCAACGGCACTCTGGCAACAACACGTTGGCTGGTGGCCATTTTGGAGAATAACCAGCGGGCTGATGGCTCGGTGGTGGTGCCTGAGGCACTGCGCCCGTGGGTTGGAAAAGATATCCTTTCCAAGAACTAACTGTCTGTGAAAGGGGTCCCAACATGACTGGGGACAAGGAGCCGAAGCGGTGGATTGGCCCACTGTTTGAGGTGCCGGCAGATTTTGTGGAGCCGGCACCGCACCCGGTGGAGTCGAAGGAGCGTTTCTACCAGGCCATCATTGGTGGTTTTAAGCGCATCATGCAGGCCCAGGGTCTGCGGTTTTATGTCCACGGTGCGGAGAATCTCCCGGTGCGGGACGGCGCGCTGTTGGTGATCAATCACACGGGCTACTACGACTTCATTATTGCCGGAATTGGGGCGCATCTGCGGGGCAAGCGCCTGGTGCGGTTTATGGCGAAGAAAGAGGTCTTTGACACCAAGGTGGTGGGCTCGCTCATGCGGGGGATGAAGCATGTGCCGGTGGATCGGGCGGCGGGAGCGGACTCGATCGTTGAGGCAGCGAAGTGGCTCAGCAGTGGTGGCCTGGTGGGGATCTTCCCGGAGTCCACGATCTCGCGTTCTTTCGAATTGGCAGAGTTCAAAACGGGTGCGGCCCGCATTGCGGATGAGGCTGGTGTGCCCATGATCCCCACGGTGATTTGGGGTTCGCAACGCATTTGGACCAAGGGGATCCCTAAAAACCTGGGCCGTTCCCACATCCCGATTGTGCTCAGCTATGGGGAGCCTGTGTACACCACCGGTGATGCGGAGGAGGACACGCGCCGGGTGAAGGCAGCGATGCAGGAGCTGCTGGAATTCAACCGCGAAGAGTATGCCCGCCGGTTCGGGCCCTTTGAGCCTGGCCAGAAGTGGATGCCCGCATCACTCGGCGGTGGCGCTCCAACTCTGGAGGAAGCCACGGTGATCCAGGAGAAGGAACGCGCAGCGAAACTCGCCAAGAAGCAGGCGAAGAAGCAGGGGTAAAACATGACGAGTTACCGCGTTGAAAAGGGCGTTTTCTACATCCCTGAAGATGTCCCTGCACTGCCGGAGCAGCCAGGCTGGAAAAATGAACGCTGGTACCGGGCGGTGCTCAACACGGTGGTGCCTATCCTGCGGCTTCAGGGTCTGAAGTTTTACGTCAACGGCCTGGAGAACATGCCTGCGGAGGGGCCAGTTCTGGTTGCTGGGAACCACATTGGGTACTACGACTTTGTCACCGGTGCGTTGCCGGGTTTGCTGCGTGGGCGCCGGCCGACGCGCTATATGGCCAAGAAAGAGCTGTTTGATCATTGGCTGGTGGGGCCAGCTGCGCGGGGTACGGGGCAGATTGAGGTGGACCGGTCGATGGGTGCGGGTAGCGTCGATAAGGCTATTGAGCGGCTGACTGACAGCGATCAGGTTGTGGGAATTTTCCCGGAAGGCACCCTGGCGCGTTCCTTTGAGCTGGAGGAGTTCAAAACGGGTGCGGCGCGTATTGCGAAGGCCTCGGGTGCCACGTTAATCCCATCTGTTTCGTGGGGCACGCAGCGGATTTGGGCGAAACGCGGGAAAATTGAGATGGGTCGGACAAAGTATCCGATCATCACGAATATCGGGCCCGCGGTGTCCACGGAGGGGTCGCACGAAGAAATTACGGTCCGGCTGAAAGAAGCGATGCAGGTGCTTCTCGAAGGCGCCCGGGAAGAATACAACGACCGCTTCGGCCCCTTCCCGAAGGGCTTAGACTGGATGGCAGCGTCGATGGGGGGATCGGCGCCCACGGTAGAGGAGGCAAAAGTGCTTGACCAGCGAGCCAAGGCCAAGCGGAAGAGCCGGAAGAAGCAGAAGAAAGGGTAGGTCGATTCCCCGTGTCAACCCCTCAGCCGCCGAAGCTGATTGTGAGCGATATTGATGGCACGTTGCTGGATAGCAATGGACGCGTGAGTTCGCGTCTGCGCGACACGATTACGCGGGCGGCGCGCATGGGTACGAAGATCGCGCTGGCCACGGGGCGGCCACACCGGTGGTTGACGCCGGTGCTGGATCAGTTGCCGTTTACCCCGGACTGCATCTGCGCTAACGGCGCGGTGGTGTATGACCCGTCACGGGATGAGGTGCTGGTGCGCCATGAGTTGGACACGGAGGCGTTGGGGCGCATCGCGGAGATCGCGCGTGAGGCTTTGGCAGGCTATGGCACCTACGGTTTCGGCGTGGAGCGCGTGGGCAGTTCCGCCTTTGACCCGGAGGAAGAATGCTTCCTCATTACCCCTGGTTACAGCCCTGATTTGTGGGATATCGGCTATGGGGTGGTGGACGTTGCGGAGCTGACATCGGTGCCCGCCGCGAAGATTCTCGTGCGCCACCCGGAGATGAGTTCGCAGGAGCTTTTCGACGTATTGGCGCCGCTCATCGACCCCGAAGATGCTCACGTGACCTACTCCATGAACGAGGGGCTGCTGGAGTTCAGTGCACCGGGGGTGAATAAGGCGACGGGTGTGTCGATCGTCGCTACGCAACATGGCATTGAGCGTGAACGGGTCCTCGCTTTTGGTGATATGCCGAATGACATGGAGATGTTGGCGTGGGCTGGCATGGGTGTGGCCATGGCGAATGCGGAGCCACTCGTGCAGGATGCGGCTGATGTGGTGACCACGTCGAATGATGATTTTGGTGTAGCGCGTGTCCTTGAGAGTTGGTTCTAGGGTTAAATAACCCCCATGCCATACATCGCCGCGATTGACCAGGGAACAACGTCCACCCGGTGCTACATCACCACTCCCGACGGCGAGGTGGTGGGCACCGCCCAGTTTGAGCACAAACAAATCATGCCGCGCGAAGGATGGGTGGAACACAATCCCCGTGAGATCTGGCGCAACACGCGCCGGGCACTCTCGGAGGCCTTGGTTGCCGCGGATCTCGATGTGGAGGACCTGGCTGCTGTTGGGCTGACCAACCAGCGTGAAACAGCGGTGATCTGGGATAAGGAGACCGGAAAGCCGATCTATAACGCCATTGTGTGGCAGGACACCCGCACGGAAGACGTGGCCCCGGACGGGGATAAGACGCGGTATCTGAAAAAGACAGGGTTGTTGGCTAATTCTTATCCGGCGGGCCCGAAGTGGGCGTGGATCCTGGACAACGTGGAGGGCGCGCGCGAACGCGCGGAAAAGGGCGAGCTGTTGGCCGGCACGATTGATACGTGGCTGATCTGGAACCTCACGGGTGGGGCGCGGGAATCTCGCAGGTCCGTGTTCGCAGGCATGTTCGGGTTTGCCAAGGGTCACGCACAGCATGTCACGGATGTGACCAACGCATCGCGCACGCTGCTCATGGATTTGGAGACGCTGAAGTGGGACGAGGAACTTTGCGCGGAAATCGGGGTGCCGCGGCAGATCTTGCCGGAGATCAAACCCAGCTTTGGCAACTTTGGGTCGATTCGCCGGCAGAAGAGCTCACGCGATGTGCCCATCACAGGTGTGCTCGGCGACCAGCAGGCGGCACTGTTCGGGCAGGGCTGTTTGGATAAAGGCACGGCGAAGATGACCTATGGCACGGGCTTGTTCATGCTTCTCAATACCGGCGACAAGCCGCATTTCTCCGAACACGGTTTGCTCACCACTGTTGCATACCAGAAGGCGGGTAAACCACCGGTATATGCGCTAGAGGGCTCCGTGGCTGTGGGTGGTTCGCTCATCCAGTGGCTGCGGGATCAACTGGGCATCATCAGCAACGCGGCTGAATCAGAGAAGGTGGCCAGTCAGGTGGAGGATTCCGCTGGCGTAGTTATCGTGCCGGCCTTCTCCGGACTGTTCGCGCCACGCTGGCGGCCGGATGCCCGTGGTGTGATCACAGGCATCACGCGCTACACCGACCGGCGCCACATCGTGCGGGCTGCCTTAGATGCCACCTGCCTGCAGACGTTGGAGGTGGTGCGGGCAATGGAAGCGGATGCGCAGATAAGCATTGATGCTTTGCGTGTGGACGGCGGCATGACCGCGAACAGCCTACTCATGCAAATGCAGGCCGATGTGTTGGAATCCACCGTCGTAAGGCCTGACAACATGGAAACTACCGTGATGGGTGCGGCGAGTGCCGCCGGGATCGGGGCAGGGCTTGTGGATGAGCCGCTGAGCCTTGGGCAGGAAAAGACCTGGGAAAACACAATGGCCGGCCCCGACCGGGACCGGCTCATTGCACGGTGGGAGGAAGCCGTGGCTCGCTCCCTTGATCTGGCTTGATGTAGCTTGATCTATTTAACGTCGATATCCAGGTTGCCCGTGGTCACTCGGTAGGTGATGGAACCGCGAGCGAAGTCAACGCGGATATCGCCGTTGTTGGCGGCGGTGTCAGACTTCACCGGCTTACCCAGCGGACCCAGGTCCAGGCCCTGCTTGATCCACGCATCGGCGATCTGCTCAGGCAAGATCACCTGGTTGCCATCGGCGCTGAGCAGGGCAATTCCCTTTTCGAAGATGCCGTACTCGTCGCCACCGACACCTTGAAGCACACCGTCGAGCTTGCCGAGCATCGGCTCAAACTGACTCCACTTCTGCTTCGCCTCCGGGCTGCCCACGGCGTTAATGAACTGGCCGACGTACGGGCGGATGCTGGCCAGCGTCATGCCCGGGATAATTTCCAGGTTTGCCACATTGCTCACCTGCTTAGGCAGCATGTCGTTGCCGGCAGCAAAAAGCAGGAGCGCGCCACCAACGGTGCCTGCCGCGGTGGCAATAGCAGCCGGGTCACCATTCAGAATGCCCTCAAAGGAGACGTTGCTAGAGGTGTTGGCCAGGTTGTTGATGGTCGTGGTTGTGCCATTATTATTCGGAACAGTACCGGTCTTTGGTGGTGTTTGCTGCGATGGAGTGGGCGCAGTTTGCTGTGGGTTTGACGTTGGCGGAGTGTAAGCCTGGTTGGAGCGCACCGCGTTGGCCTTGTTCTTGGCCACATTACGGATGTACCCCATCTGGCCGTACAAGTTATCGCCCGGGCAGCTGTTGTAGTGGAAGTCGCGGTGAGCATTCACAACATTGAAGTTCGCGCCCTGGCCCCGGTTGTACCTGGTGCCACGGAAGTTTGCGTCGGAGGTCAGCCAGACCTTGCCGGTCGGATCAAGGCCTGCGGTGCCAGCCTTCCAACCGATCATTTCACCCATCGCGTTCAGGGACTCTTGGGTGGGCTGCGCGCTCATGTAGTTACCCAGCATCGAAATGCCCCAGGTGTGGGCGTTGAAGCCACCAACGTGTGCGCCCTGCGGGTTGCGGTCCAGCCCGCCAGCGCGGCCTTCGTAGATGTTGCCGTACTTATCTACGAGGGCGTTGTACCCAATATCACCCCACCCGAGGTTGTTGGCGTGGTAAGCCCAAATTCCGCGGACGATGCCCGGTGCCTGCGCAGCGGTGTAGTTATTGGAACCGGCGGTGTGGTGAATAGTGATCGCCTTGGTCGGCTCCGAGTAGTACGGGGTACGGCTCTTGCCTGCGCCCCAGGAGGAGCGGGACACTACGCGCGGCATGCCGTTGGTGTTGTACTGCGCCGGGGCGATTGCGCCATCGGCTGTGCCTTCACCACCTTCAATGAACACAGCGTCAAGGTCAGCAGCGGTGGTCACTGGGGCGTTGTCGGCGTTGCCTTCGGCCGGTTCATCTGCCAGCTCTTCAACGTCTGCAACCGGGGCGATCTCGCCATAGTCGGTAGGCAGTGCGCGGTCTCCCAGCACGGACGGACCTGTGCCGGAGGGGAATCCAGACAGGTCAACAGGGGAGGAGTCAGGCAGGTCGCTGTCCGCAGTGCCCACCGGCGATTCAGACGGCGTATCAGCCGGTGCATCCTCTGCTGGAGCATCGTGTGCGACGAGGTCAACGTTTGCTGTGGAGACCTGAACCCTCTTGGTCTTCTCCACGTAGATCGGCTCGGTGCCGTTGGCAACGCCGTCAGGGCCGACTTCGGCGTCCATCTCGTACCACTCGGACCAGGTGCCGTCTGGGCGCTCGGCGCGGACGAAAGCGGCAATGTCACGGTCGCCTTCCCAGGTCAGGCCGAAAACGGAGAATTCCTCATCGCGGACGAACTCTTTCACCGTGCGGGCTTCATCGCCTTCGCCTTGGGTGGCCACGGCTGGATCATCAACGATGATGGATTTCGCGTCAGCCAGGGATGCTGTGGAAGAGGAAACCTGAATGTTGGCGGAGCCGACGTCCTGGGTCTTGAGGATCTCGTTGCCGCCGAAGACGCTCGCCGCGATGACGGCGAGGGTGCTGGCAACAGCGATGACCGGGGTCTTCTTCCTGGTGGAAGGGTTGAGGTGGCGTCGTTGTTTCACGTTCTACGCTCCTGAGTTAATAGTTACAGCTGTGACTAATCTAGACGAATAGCAACTATAGATCACTTGTGGGGCTTTTGTGAATAGTGTGACTTGCTGGTGTGTCGCGAGTGTGTCGCGCCTATCTAGCGCTTCCACCCCATTTCCCAGTAGCCTTGGGCCCATGACTTCAGGTGACACCAATACGTATGACCTCATCGTTGTCGGCTCCGGCTTCTTCGGCCTCACCATTGCGGAGCAGGCAGCGTCGGAGCTGGGTAAGCGGGTACTCGTCGTCGAAAAGCGCGAGCATATCGGCGGCAACGCGTACTCCGAAAAGGAACCCGATACGGGCATTGAGGTGCATAAATACGGGGCGCACCTGTTCCACACCTCCAATGACCGTGTGTGGGGGTACGTCAACCGCTTCGCTGAGTTCACTGATTACCAGCACCGCGTGTTCGCCATGCACGATGGCACGGCGTACCAGTTCCCCATGGGGCTGGGCCTGATCAACCAGTTTTTTGGCAAGTACTACGGCCCGGACGAGGCGAAAGCGCTCATCGAGGAGCAGCGCGAGGGTCTCGACCCGGCCGCAGCAACGAACCTGGAGGAGCGTGGCATCGCGCTCATCGGCAAGCCGCTTTACGACGCATTTGTGAAGCACTACACCGCCAAACAGTGGCAGACCGACCCGACAGACCTGCCGCCGGAAATCATTTCCCGCCTACCAGTGCGCTACACCTTCAACAACCGCTACTTCAACGACAAGTACGAAGGCCTCCCCGTCGACGGTTACGCCGCCTGGTTGGAGAAGATGGCATCGCATGAGCTTATCGATGTCCGCTTGAACACCGACTGGTTCGACGTCCGCGACACCGTCCGTGGTGAATCCCCCGATGCCCCGGTGGTGTACACCGGCCCGCTGGACCGCTACTTCGACTACGCTGAAGGTCGCCTTGGCTGGCGCACCCTCGACTTCGAGCAGGAAGTCCTAGACACCGGGGACTTCCAGGGCACCCCGGTGATGAACTACAACGATGCGGATGTCCCGTACACCCGCATCCACGAGTTCCGCCACTTCCACCCGGAGCGCACTGAGTACCCCGACGATAAGACCGTCATTGTGAAGGAATACTCCCGCTTCGCGGAGGACGATGATGAGGTGTATTACCCCATCAACACCCCCGAAGACCGTGAGATGCTCAAGCGCTACCGCGAGCTCGCCGCCGCCGAGTCCCGCGAGAACAAGGTCCTCTTCGGTGGCCGCCTGGGCACCTACCAGTACCTGGACATGCACATGGCCATCGGCGCAGCACTCTCCGTCTTTGACAACCACGTGCGCACCTACTTCGTCGACGGCAAACCCATCGACCAGCCGCGCGGGCACTAGGGGCTAGCGTGCGGAGGGACTTGGTCACCGAGGGGATTGAGAAAATGGTCAACTCCATTGCGAGCGGCCACTTCCCCGAAGGTGAAGCCTTGCCCGGTGAGCAGGCGCTCGCTGATTTTCTTGAGGTTTCACGCCCGACCATGCGTGAGGTTGTTCGCGCACTCGCTGATCGGGGCGTGCTCGAAGTCGTACACGGGCGGGGCACCTTCGTGCTGCCCCGTAGTCAGTGGCGCGATATGGAAACCCTGGTTGAGGTGTGGCGTCAGGTCTTGCCGCAAGCTGAGGTCAATCAGCGCCTCACTGAAGTGCGCCGGATGATCGAGGTTGGCTCCTGCGGGCATGCCGCTAACAACCGCACGGCGGAGGATATTGAGGAGCTTGAGGCCTGTCTTGCGCGCTTCGCTAAGGCCGCTGACAGCGGTGACCTTGAGGGTGTGAACAGGGCAGACGTGGATTTTCACAACCAGATCCTACGTGCGACGGGCAACCCATTCCTCATGGCTGTCATGCGTCCGCTGGAGGGTGCGTTGGCGGATTCGCGCCGGGCCACCACCGCGGATTCGGCGGTGCGCGTCCGCGCTGACCGGCACCACAAGAAGATCCTGGAAGCCATTAAGGCGGGGGATGCGGAGGGGGCAAAAAATGCCATGCGTGCCCACATGGATCAAACATGGTCGGACCTACGAACGTCCGATAGGGGCAACAATCGGGGGTAGTTTCTCTGTGATGCAACTCACATAACAAGGTTAAATGCGTTGCAGGTACTAACCTTTCAAGTGACTCCTCAGAGGTCTGAGGATTTGGCGAGAAGAAAGCGAGTCACAATGGTTTCCCTGCAAACCCTGCTTGAGGGCTACCCCGAACCCGTCCGCGTCCCCGCATCGGCCATCCCCACCACCGACACCACGCTTGTGGTGCTGGATGATGACCCGACGGGCACCCAGTCCGTAGCTAACCTTCCGGTACTGACCCGTTGGGAAGAAGATGACATGGCCTGGGCACTCCAGCAGGACGTCCCCGCGATCTATGTCATGACTAACTCCCGTTCGTTGGGCCCGGCAGATGCACGCGCGATCAACCTCGACGTGGCTCGCGCGGCTATTGCAGCAGCGAAGAAGCTGGACAAGAAGGTTGCCTTCGTTTCCCGCTCTGACTCCACGCTGCGTGGGCATTACCCGCTTGAGCCGGACACGCTCGCGGGGGTCGCAGAGGCGAACGGCCAGACCATCGACGGCTATGTCATTGTCCCGGCTTTCGGCGATGCCGGCCGCATCACCGTCGGCGGCGTGCACTATGCGGGCAATGACACTGATGGCTACCAGAAGGTGGAAGACACCGAGTTCGCCCAGGACGCCACCTTTGGTTACAAGCACTCCCGCATTGCTGACTGGGTGGAAGAGAAGACTGGCGGCGCGGTGAAAGCCGCCGACGTGATTGAGATCCCGCTGGATGTGGTGAGGGGGGAGCAAGGGGGCGTCGAAAAGCAGTTGCTTCAAGCGCGCGACCGCACCCCGATCGCCGTGGACATTGTCGCGGAAGATGATCTGCGTTTGCTGTCGCTCGGCCTGATCGCGGCTGAACGTGCTGGTAAAAACTTCATTTACCGCGTTGGCCCGCCGTTTGTGCGCGCGCGGATTGGACAGGATGTGCCGGAGCCGGTGCGCCCGGAGCGCGTGGCGGAACTTCGGCAGAACACGGGCAACGTGGCCGGCGGTCTCATCGTGATTGGTTCGCACGTGCCCACCACGACGCGTCAGCTCGCGCGGCTGAAGGAGACCAATGGCGCGCCCGTCGTGGAGATGGATGTGGCGCGCGTGATCGGGGAGGACCGCGAAGACTACATCGCGGAACTTGCCGGCGAGATTGAACAGTTGCTCACCCGTGGCAACGTCATCTTCCATACCTCCCGTGAACTCGTGCGCGGGGCAACCCCGGATGAGTCGCTCGCGATTGCCCGCAAGGTCTCTGATTCTCTCGTCACCGTGGTTAACCGTGTGGTCAACCGCATTACGCCTGCCTTCGTTATTGCCAAGGGCGGCATTACGTCCTCCGATGTTGCATCGAAGGGCCTGGAGATGACCCGCGCGATGGTCATTGGCCCGATGCAACCCGGAATCATCTCCATGTGGCAGCTGCTTGACGGCCCTGCCGCTGGCGTCCCGTACATCGTCTTCGCTGGAAACGTGGGCACCGATGACTCGCTCGCCGAGGTCGTCGCCGCATTGTCCACTGATCACAACTAAAACTCACCTAAGGAGTACCAACATGTCACAGCACACCATCACCGTCATTGGCCTTGGCGCCATGGGCCTGCCCATTGCCACGAACCTGCGCAACCATGACTTCGCCGTCCGTGGCGTGGACATCGCCGAGGGGCGCCTGGCACTCGGCCGCGAGGCTGGCCTGGATGTTTTCAACACCGCGCTCGAAGCCGTTGAAGGCGCCGACGTTGTCCTACTCGCCGTGCGCAACCACGCGCAGCTCACTGATGTTCTCTTTGGTGAAGGCGGCATCGCCGAACGCATGAAGGACGGCGCCGCAATCTTGCTCATTTCCACCGTGGGCGTTGCTGCCGTGGAACAGACCGCAGCCATGCTCGGTGACATGGGCATCTCGCTTATCGACGCCCCCGTGTCCGGCGGTCCCGTCCGCGCCGGCGAAGGCGACCTCTTGGTCACCGTCGGTGCTGAACCTGCGGTGGTTGACCGTTACCGCGATGTGCTTGAGGCAATGGCCGGCAACCTGGTGATCGTCGGTGACAAGCCGGGCAAAGGCCAGGCCCTGAAGACCGTGAACCAGTTGCTGTGTGGCGTGCACATTGCCGCTGCTGGTGAGGCCCTCGCCCTGGCGGGTGAGCTAGGTCTGGACCAGAAGGCCACGCTGGATGCCCTTATGAGCGGTGCTGCCGCATCCTTCATGCTGGGTGATCGCGGTGAGCGCATGCTGGATGCATACACCGAGGGAGGCGCGGAAGTGAAGAGCCGCATTGACATCTTTGTCAAGGACATGGGCATTGTCACCGCCGCCGCGAAAAACGCCGGTATCGCCGTGCCTGTCGCCGCTGCTGCTGAGCAGCAGTACCTCCAGGCCTTCGCCCGCGGGATGGCTGCGAAGGATGATTCCTCCATCATCACTATTTCTTCCCCGACCGGCCCGAAGGGTGATAACGCATGATTACCGGTACCGGTTTGATTTGGCTCGGCCTCGCGGCCGTTGCCGTCCTGCTCGCCCTGGTGATTTGGGTGCGCATGCCCGCCTTCGTCGCCCTGCTGCTGGTCTCCCTGGCCACGGCAGTGCTCTCCGGCATCCCGCTGGCTGAATCCGTCGGCGTAGTCACCGGTGGTGTGGGCAAGACACTTGGCTCCGTCGCCGTGGTGGTGGGCCTCGGCGCCATGCTGGGTAAGATCATCGAGGAATCCGGCGGCGCCACCGCCCTTGCCCAATACTTCACCGGCAAACTCGGCCGCAAACGCATCGTCGCCGCAGTGGTCATCGCCGCATTCATCCTAGGCATTCCAGTCTTCTTCGACGTTGGCTTCATCATCCTCGCGCCGATCATCTTCGGCTTCGCCGCCGTGGCCAACATCAACCCAATCAAGATCGGTCTTCCCGTCGCCGCAGCACTTCTCACCGTTCACGTTGTTCTGCCACCGCACCCAGGTCCGGTTGCAGTAGCAGAGCTTCTCGACGGCGACGCCGGGCTCCTCCTCACCATCGGCCTACCCATCGCTGCCGTGACCGTGGCCTTGGGTTACCTGATTACCCGCCGCATTGATGTCAGCGGCATTGAGCGCGCCGCATCCCCGGTTGAGGACGCCGGTGTGAACGAGGTGGAAAACCCACCGTCACCGTGGACCATCATCGGCCTCATCTTGCTGCCGATTGTCCTCATCATGGTGGGCACGACCAGCGCCATGGTCCTGGAAGAAGACTCCTTCGCCCGCGATGTCGCCTCCTTCATCGGTGCGTCCCCGGTTGCCCTTCTCATCGCTGTGCTCGTGGCCTGGTTCGTCCTGGGCAGCCAGCGCGGCTGGAACCGCCAGGAATCCTCGGATGTCCTCGACTCCGCCCTGCCGGCCGTCGCCGTGATCATCTTCGTCACCGGCGCTGGCGGTGCCTTTGCCAACGTGCTCGTTGAATCCGGCATCGGCCAGGTTCTTTCCGACCTTCTCGCCGGCACCGGCCTGCCGCTTATTCTCACCGCGTTCCTGCTCACCGCCGCTCTCCGCGCCGCGCAGGGTTCCGCAACGGTGGCACTTCTCACCACCGCCGGACTCATCGCACAACCCATCGCGGATGCTGGCCTGAGCAGCGTCCAAGCCGCACTCGTCATGGTGGCCATCGGCTTCGGTGGCCTGGGACTCAGCCACATCAACGACTCCGGCTTCTGGATCGTGACCAAGTACCTCGGACTCAACGTCAAACAAGGCCTCCGCTACTGGACAACCGTGTCCACCATCTTCGGTGTCATCGGCTTCCTGCTCACCTGGGCGGTCTACGCGGTGGTGTAGCGCGCTCTCACTCCGGCCAGATGGAGAACTGCTCCATTGCGTCTGACGCATGGTGAGAGCGTAGGTACTCGCGCATGTACGGCAGTTCGTAGTCGACGTAGCCATGGGATGTTGGGCGGATCATCTCCGCGTCGATAAGCCTCTTGCGATAGGTGCCCGCGTATTGCGAATCGACGCCCAGGCGCGCCGCGATGTCCAACATGCGTGATGGGCCATCATCGGTGGACATTGCGGTGAGGAAGGTGCGATCGACCTCCGATAGATCAGCAAGCGATGGTTCGTGAACGAGTTGTCCGAGCTTCCTGCGGGCAGCTCCGATGCCATGTGAAACCGCTTCTTCATCGATCTCGTTGTCAGTGAGATTGCGGAAAGCGTGTTGCCCAACGAGCTGGATCATGAATGGGTATCCGCCAGTCGCATTGGATGCGGCGTCAAGGGCCTCCGGGGTCCATGACACCCCAACTTGAGCGGCGGTCTCCTCCAATGCCATGCGTACCTCTTCGATTGGGACCATTCCGGTTTCAATCCTGTTTGCGCGCCGTAAGAAGGTCACGGGGTTGCGGCCTTCATCAGCAGCGAGAAGGGGTTTCACAGCGCCGGGGATGCCGGCCATTGCAACCGCAATTTCACGATCTTCCCGGACAAGATGTTGGATTGTTGTGCCGAATTCGACGATCTCGTCCATGTGCGCGTAGTGCAGCTCATCCAAGGTAATCAACAGCCCGACCGGTTCCTGGCCAAGGCGGGCATCAATTTCTGCTTGGCAGTCAAACAGTTCATCGAGCACCGACCGCAACGTCGGGGTCGGCGAATATGCGGGAACAGATTCGGTGTCAAAGCCAAGGTAGGGGAGTTTGATTCCGGAGAGGCGGCGCTTGGGTTCGCTGGAAAGCTCCTGCACGAGCTTGTACGCACGGTCGCGGATGCGATCGATGAAACCGCGAGTCGTGGTCTCGGAGATGACGTGCCAGGAGTGAGATTTGGCGACTGCTTCGAATTCATTCAGCAAAACAGTCTTGCCCACACCTCTGGGACCGGTGATGATGGAGATTCGTTCGTGGCTTCCCGGACCGTCCTGGATGGCGGCGTCAAAGTCGCGGAGATACTCATCGCGCCCCGCGACCACCACCGGTGTCTTTCCAACCGTTGCGGTGAAAGGGTTCTTGGGGCGCCGCTGGATCGCTGACATTCCGCCTCCTTACTATTTCTTACTATCTTTACTATTTTTACTATCTTTACTACTTCGGCGCGAGGGGACGTGATCGAACGCTCAAGTTCTGCACCCATGTACTACCCTTTCCCGAGTGCCACGCGAACGTAACCAAACCCGATTGACCCGCCAAGGTGTCACCGCTTTTCTTGCCTTGCCGGCGGCCCCGGTCCTGATGGTGCTTATCGGCTCGCTGGGGACGCAGGCCGCGGCCGTGATTGTCACGGACATGCTCGGTACCGTCGGCGCGCCGGGGGTGTCGGGCCTGCGTATGGCGGCTGCCGCGGTGATCATGGTGGCGCTGTTCCGGCCGAAGCTGGCTGGCATGACACGGGCCCGCGCTATCAACATCGTGGTGTACGGCGTGGCCATGGGCATGATGAGCATGATGGTCTACGCCGCCATCGCGCGCCTCCCGCAAGGTGTTGCCGTGACCATCGACTTCCTTGGCCCCTGCGTCGTCTCGTTCCTCGGGTTGACCATGTGGCGCTCGCGCCTGTGGGCCGTGGTCGCGTTCATCGGTGTTGCCCTCATCGCGCAACCGTCCAATGACCTGGACATCGTCGGCATCGGCTTTGCCGCACTCGGCGCCGTGTTCTTCGGTGCCTACACACTCTTCGCCGCGCGCATGGGCAGCACCGACGGTGGTGGTATGCCGGATCTCGCCTTGTCAGTGGTCGTCGCCGCGCTTATTCTCATGCCGTTCTCCGTGCCTGCCGTTCCGCTTCTTAGCGGGCCTATGTGGATCACCATCATCATCTCCGGTTTCATCGGCGCCGTCATCCCTTATGTCATGGATACGATCGCGGCGGGGATTGTGTCGGCGGCGGTCGTCGGCACGCTTTTTGCCCTTGACCCTGTGATCGGCGCGATTCTGGGCTGGGCCTTCTCCGGCGACGAGCTGACCTGGTCCATGGTGGCGGGCATCGTGATGATCGCGGTCGCTGGCGCGATCATCACGTGGCGTGGGGCCCAGGAGTCGCCGGATATTGGGGAGTAATAAACAACTCCAAACAACTAGAAACAACTATGTCTGCCTGCGTAAACGTGCTTCTTACAGCGTGTTTTTCGGAGAGTTGTTTGCCTAGTTGTTTCAGAGTTGTTTTAAACAACTCATGAACAACTCTTGCTAAACTAGGTGCATGCTGGATGCAGGTTTTGAGATTGTGGAGGAAGCGCTATCGGCGATTGAGGCTGGCGATAGCGCTGGCAATTGGGAGTCCCAAGTGCTGGATTTCAAGGAAGATCCTGCTGTCCACCCGAAAAACAAGAACCCTGATGCGAGGTTGGTTGAATTTCTTGTTGATGAGGTCATCTGTTTCTCGAATGCGGACGGTGGCGTTGCTTCCATCGTCCTTGGCGTCAATGATAAGAAGGCGGGACCTTCTGCATTCACTGGAACTGACCGCCCTTGTGAGTGGTTGGTGGAGAAGATCTACAGCAACACTCAACCGCATATCCAGGTTGAGGCCTTTGCGATTCAACGGTGCGATGCCCGCCTAGTGGTCTTACGCATTCCTCGCGGGATGGCTTTGTATCAGCGTCCTAAAGGTCAGGCAAGCAAGCGTGTTGGCAAGAGCTGCGTCCCCTTGACTGAAGACGAGCGCCGCGGCATCCACTTGTCTCGCTCTAATCCGGATCTCAGCGCCGGAAAGTCGTGGCGTGGGCCCGAAGACCTCAACGTGCAAGCTATTGAGCGAGCAAAGGTTCTGCTTGCTAACAGGAAAAGTGCGCTCGGTGACACATCGCCTGTTCCGCAGACGGGCCTCGAGCTCTGCAGTGAGTTAGGCTTGCTCACTTCCGATGGCGCTGTGACTTTCGCGGCAGAAATATTGTTCATGCAGCCGTTGCACAACCGGACAGTGGTGCGCCATTTGCTTCGCGAGGTGCCTAGTGGTGACCCCAAAGTCACCGAGATTTCCGCACCGTTGATTACCGCTTCAGAGCAGGTACGTGCGCTTATCAAGGTCAATACGACGCAAGAGATTGCTCGTGTTCAGCTCCCGAACGGGCAGGAATTCCCAATTCCAGCATTCCCTGCCACCGCCGTCGATGAGATTGTGTCCAATGCCTTCGCGCACCGTGATTGGGGAGCGACGACCGCGATCGTCGTTGATCAGTCGCCTACCAGCTTGACGGTGTGGTCCCCCGGTGGTTTCCCTGTCGGTGTGGCTGAAGAGAAGATCCTGACTACCCAATCCATTCCGCGCAATCCGGTCCTCATGGCGGCGTTGCGACAGTTGGGGCTTGCGGAAGAATCTTCGCGTGGTTTTGACCGCATGTGGGTTTCCATGCTTTCTAGTGGCAGGCAAGCCCCAAGCCTGAATGCCAACGGGCCGTTCGTTGAAGTCACTTTGCCTTCGGGAAGTGTGGATTCAGGTTTCATCAGAGCGTTGTACCTGCTGCGTATTGAATTCGGCGAGTCCATTTTTGACAGCGTTAATGGCCTCCTGGTCACACGGCATTTAGCCAACAATCAGATCCTCATGACATCTACTGCCGCCAGGTTGATGCAGGTCTCGGACGCGCAGGCCCAGGAAACCTTGGCGTGGTACTCGAGCCAGGGCTTCCTGGAGCAGTTGCGGGATGCGCCGGAGTGGATCCTCTCCGCGCGTGCACGGGCAGCCTTTGATGGGGAAACGTCCACCGTGGTCAGCTCTGTCACCACTGAGGATTGGGTCCTCGCCCAACTCCGCGAAGGGAAGTCCCTGAATGCACGCGAGGTCGCTGATGAGTTGGGCGTTGAGCGGGAGGCAGTGAGCAGACTTCTCCGTCATCTGCGCGATGTAGGCAAAGCGAAGATCGCTGGCGATAGTCCAACGCGCGGCCCAAGCGTCCGATGGGTGTCCTCCTAGTTCGGATTCCGCGCCCCTCGCAAACAACTCCAAACAACTCGAAACAACTATGTCTGCCTGGGTAAACGTGCTTCTTACAGCGTGTTTTTCGGGGAGTTGTTTGCCTAGTTGTTTCAGAGTTGTTTGAAACAACTCCCGGACAACTTGCACTCTTTAGCCACTTACGGGCACGAACGTTGCCACCAGGTAGCGGTTGATGTCGCATACGAAGCCCGTGAGCTTGGCCACCAGCATGTCCGATGCTGGGGATCCGGCCTTCCGCCGCGGGCGCAGCAGAGCGCGCCCAAGGAAACGTAGCCATGTAGCCTCTCTAACTCGAGTGAACAGAATTGGCTTCGGTGGCGTTAGCTGGTTTTACGCGATTCCCAAACGCCAAGCAGTTGCCTTTCAAAACGCAAAGTGAAACCGTTTCAAAGCGCAAAACGCCCAGGTAGGAGCATGTGATTCTGGTGGCTAAAAGTCCCCGGCAACAGTGCGGGATGCTGGTGCTTCGACTTGCTGCTCTTCTGCCGGCCGATTGGCCAGCGCCCAGGCAGCCACCGCAACCGGCAGCGCGATGAACATGAACGACGGAATGTAGGCCAACGTGACGCCCAGCGTCACGTTGTCGGTTTCCGGCCAGGTCCAGTTGGCGTACATGAAAAGCAGGATCAGGGTGGTGACCGGCCAGCGCACCGGGGATTGGCGCCCGGCGATGGTGAGCACGAGAGGGATGAGCCAGATTGAGTAGTAGTTTTGCAGCAGTCCGCTGGCCATGAAGCCGCCGGCAAAGCACACGCCCGTGGCCACAAAGGTGAACAGAACTGGGTCTGTTTCTTTCCACTGCCACATCAGGGCGACCGCACCGAGTGATGCGACGATGACGAAAAGTGTCAGCACAGTAACTACTGCATTCGGCCATTCGAGGATGATTCCGAGTCCGCTGACTGAACCGTTGAATCGCGGCCGGGGTTCGCTGAGATAAGGGACCAGGTTGGTGAAGAACAGCTCTGGTTCCGCGATGGTGAACCACCCGAAGGCGAACAGAGCTGCGGCGACGAGCGCCGCGATAACCACCACGGCCACCTGCCAATAGGCAAGGGAGACGATGAACAGCACCGCGAACTGGGGCTTGATGGACAGTGCCACGCCGGCGAGAGCGCCCGCTACCCATGCTTCTGGCCGTGTGAAGTGATTGCGCCAGCCGACCTTTAGCGCCCGTAGGCGGAGGGAGAACCAGATGAATAGGACCTGCAACAGCAGCATGAAGCCGTTGATATTGGTCAGTGCCAACGTTGTGCGGACTGGTTCCGGTGTGATGAAGAAGAAGCTCACCGCGAGCGGGAAGACAATGTGGAACCAGCGTGGGCGAACCATGTGCGCGGCCACAGCGATGGCAGCGATGATGCACAGTGCGCCAAGAGCAGCCATGACCGCGCGCGCCACTTCTTGTGAACCGAAGACTGCAACCGGGGCGATCAGCACAGTGCCCGCAGGGGTGTACAGGTAGTGAGGCATATCGACGGTGTAATCCGAATTAAAAACTGGCTCGCCGGAAACATAGTTATTGGCTGCGGTCCAGATCGGAATGAAGTCCGTGCCCGAATTCATCTGGGGGAACACTATGGCCGAACGGAGAAGGATGAAGGCCATCACCGTGTACAGCAGGGGAACCGCCACGCGAAAGACTTCTGATACCGCCGGGGTGCGGGCGGGGGTGGGGGACTGTGGGGCGTCGATAAGCACAGCGGGGAGGTTAGCACGACAAAATAGCCTTCCAGGGCCACCGAGGTTAACTAAACGGTTAACAAACATCACGGGATATGAACTTGAAGGTGAACTGCGCATTAACTTGCGTACGGTGCAAAGCTGAAGCGAATTATATTCATGCCATTAATGCAGGTGAATGACCATGGGTCTTAATGGGGTAATTAAATGCTTGATGTCCACCAACTATCTGCTAAAGTTAACGACAGGTTAACAAAGGGCTAACGTAAGAGTTCGCCCCGTAGGCCTCGTCCGAGGAGGTTCCCCTCCACGGAACGACCACATTCAACTTCATGGCTATCACGTTCAAGGAAAGGAGGATGCCATGATCGCAATCAATAACATTTCCAAGGACTTGCACGCCCGGTTTGATGGAGTCGTGGGCGTACACGTTGTCGACGCTGTGCTTGAGGCAGTTCTTGCAGAGCACGTAGAGCGCGCGAAGGTAACCCAGTGGGTTCCGCTTCTCGCTGGTCGCGCAGCCGCAGAAGAGCTTGCCGGCATTGCAAACGGCACCCTCGACCCCGCCAAGTACGGCGAGACCCTGATCGCCGCTTAACTGGCCGCGAACAATCGAGCCTTTGCCACGAGCCCTGGCCTGGATTTCTTATCCGGGCTAGGGTTTTCGCGTTCCGGCTATTCCCCGGCACGTGAGACCGGCCTGCCTAAACTTGCACCCCTGAGAGCCGAAAACCCGTCGGGTGCCTGAACGCACTACGCTAAAGACGAAGTTCTGTTGAGAAGTCTGATTAGGCATCGAAAGTGAGATCTGTGGAAACAACGACTGCAGTAGATGTACTTCAGCGTGTGCTGATGCCAAAGAAGGGCGAACCACACGACGTTCGCATGCTGTACCTCATTGAGGCGGAGCAGAATAAACAGCGTTTGACGTGGTCGGGCCGTACGAGTTTTAACATTCTTGCGGGGGAGGAGGTCTCTTTCGAAACATATTTCAATGCTTTCCCAGCGTCGTATTGGCGCCGCTGGTCGCAGTTGGACACCGTGGTGCTAGCCATGGATGTCCAGGGAGCGGCGACGATTTCGGTGTACCGCTCCAAGCATGATGGTGTGCGCATCTCGGTCACGAATGTGGAAGCGAAGGATGCGCGGGTGGAAATCCCGTTGAAGCTGGCCAACTTCGAGGATGGTGGCTGGCTGTGGTTCGACGTGAATGCGGAGTCGGACGCAACGATCACGGACGCTGGTTGGTTCGCGCCGCATGAGCCGAAGGAGCAGGTGCTGCCCGGTGGGAGCACAATCGCACCAGCGGAGAAGAAGGTGGCGGTGGGTATCCCTACCTTCAACCGTCCGCGTGATGCTGTCAACGCACTACATGCGCTGGCGGAGGACCCGTTCGTGTTGGAGGCGATTACGGATGTGCTGATGCCGGACCAGGGTAACCAGCACCCGGCGGACGAGCCGGACTTCAAGGAGGCCGAAAAGAATCTTGGCGGAAAACTGAAAGTATTCCGCCAAGGAAACCTCGGTGGTTCGGGCGGCTACTCCCGCATCATGTACGAAGCGCTCAACCAGACGGACGCGCCGTTCATCCTGTACATGGATGATGATATTGCGATTGAGCCGGATTCGATTCTGCGTGCAGTGCAGGCGGCCCGTTACGCGAAGAGCCCGATTCTTGTCGGTGGCCAGATGCTGAACCTGCAGGACCGCAGCCAGTTGCGCACGACAGGTGAGATCGTGGATCCGAACATCTTCATGTTCTCGGCCGCGAAGCACGCGGTCTACGACCATGACTTTGCTAAGTACCCGCTCGGTTATGTGGGCACGGAGGAAGAAGACCTCGACCCGCGAAAGACCACCTCGCGCCCGCTGCACCGCCGCATTGATGTGGATTACAACGGCTGGTGGATGAACCTTTTCCCGCGCGTGGTCGCGGAGAAGATGGGTCTGCCGTTGCCGCTGTTTATCAAGTGGGACGACAACGAGTATGCGTTGCGCGCCAAGGAAGCAGGTCTTCCCACGGTCACGTGGCCAGGCGTGGCCATCTGGCACATGGCCTGGGCCGACAAGGACGATGCCATCGACTGGCAGGCCTACTTCCACATGCGTAACCGCCTCATCGTGGCCAGCATCTATGGTCCGGAGAATCCGGAGGCGATGCTGAAGAACATGCTGAAGTCCACGCTCAAGCACTACGTGTGCATGGAGTACTCCACCATCGCGATTCAGAATGAGGCGATGAAGGACTTCCTTGCCGGCCCGGACCAGCTCTTTGACATCCTCGAATCCTCGCTGCCGCGGATTCAGGAGATCCGGAAGGGTTTCCCCGATGCGCAGGTGCTGCCGTCCGCGGCGGATTTGCCGGCAGCAACAGGCGCGCCGGGTGTGCCCACGAACAAGATGGGTGGGCGTCTGGCCAAGATCAAGAAGATTCCGTGGGCCGCGAAGTCTTTGCTTCACCTGCGGAAGCCGGAGGATCGTGCGCATTGGGAGGCGCCGCAACTCAATCTGACGGCGGAGGAGGCGCGCTGGTACACGCTGGCTCGCGTGGATTCCGCGACGGTGTCCACAGCCGGTGGTACGGGCGTGGCCTTCCGCAAGCGTGACAAGGAGTTGGCAAAGACCCTTCTGGATGAGCAGAAGCGTCTGCGCGCGGAGATCAAGGACCGCTGGGCGGAGCTCAAGCGCACCTACCGTGAGGCGCGACCGGAGCTGACCAGCCACGAGAACTGGAAGAAGATCTTCGATGAGCAATAACAACTCTTTGACTGCTTTTGAAGTGAGCGGTTTACGCGAACTTCAAAAGCTGCTTTTCGACGCACCCGGGGTCCTCCCCACCGCCCGCGGCCTCAGCCATTTCGGCGAACATGCGCTTGGGTGGCTGGGCATTTCGGCGGCAGGTGCGGCTCTGGATGAAAAGCGCCGACGGAAGTGGCTGGCCATGGGTGCTGGCGCTTTCACGGCGCACGCGGCATCCGTGGTGATCAAGCGCATTGTTCGGCGCCGTCGCCCACATGATCCCAGGATCAAAGTGGGTGTGGGTACGCCGTCGAGGTTGAGTTTTCCGAGTTCGCACGCGACGTCGACAAGCGCTGCGATGGTGCACCTTGCAGACATCACTGGCTCGAAACTGCCGTATGCGGGGATTCCCATTATGATGGCATCCCGAATGGTTCTGGGCGTGCACTATCCCACGGACACTCTGGCGGGCGCGCTGCTGGGGGCGGGGGTGGCGCGAGCCGCGATTGAGATTGAGAGGCAGACAGCATGACCGAGCCGAGCACTCCACCGTTGCAGGAAGAGCCGTTTCTGAAATCCGAGCCTCACACCGAGGGTGTGGACTACAACCGGAAGAAAACTCCACCGAAGAACCTGCCTGACGCGATGATCAAGGGCTTGCGCCCGAAGCAGTGGGTCAAAAACGTCCTGGTTTTGGCGGCCCCGCTGGCTGCGGGCACTGAGTCTTTCACGTCCCGCACGGTGTGGGATATTGTGCTAGCGTTCATCGTGTTCTGCTTCGGTGCGTCCTCGATCTACCTGGTCAATGACGCGCGCGATGTGGAGGCGGACCGCGCTCACCCGACGAAGCGTTTCCGCCCAATCGCCTCTGGCAAGCTGCCCATTGGGTTGGCGTATGCGATGGCGGCAACGCTCATTGCGCTGGCCATCGGCTTGTCATTCCTCGCCTCCGATGGTGCGGCATTGGCAACCGTCATTGGGGTGTACATCGTGTTGCAGCTGGGCTACTGCTTCGGCTGGAAGCACATCCCAGTGATTGATATTGCGCTGGTGTCCTCCGGCTTCATGCTGCGTGCCATGGCCGGTGGTGTCGCGGCGAATATTGAGCTATCACAGTGGTTCCTGCTGGTCGCGGCGTTCGGTTCGCTGTTCATGGCCTCCGGCAAACGCTACGCGGAACTGCTGCTGGCGGAGCGCACGGGCGCGAAGATCCGCAAATCGCTGCAAGGCTACACGCAGACCTACCTGCGTTTCGTGTGGACACTGTCCGCCACAGCCGTGGTCATGTCGTACGCACTGTGGGGCTTCACGCTTTCCGACGGTGTCGCCCCCGCCGAGGGTCTCTGGTACCAGATCTCCATGGTCCCCTTCATCATCGCCATCCTCCGCTACGCCGCCGAGGTGGATAGCGGCAACGGTGGGGCACCGGATGAGATCGCTCTGGAAGACCGAGTTCTGCAGATGCTGGCCCTGCTGTGGATCTTCACCATCGTGATGGCCGTCTATGTGGTTCCAGCCATAAGTTAAGATATCCCGCATGGAAAAAAGCGCTCGTTCTTCGCTGCTCTTGTCAGCCCTCATAGCGGGCGCTTTCGCATTCTGGGGTGGTTTCAGCCGCCGTTGGATCAGCGATGACGGGCTGATCGTTCTGCGCACCGTGCGCAACATCCTGGCCGGAAACGGCCCCGTGTTCAACGTTGGTGAGCGCGTTGAGGCGAACACATCCACCCTGTGGCAGTACCTCATTGTTGCCTTCTCCTGGGTGCCCGGGATGAAGCTTGAGGACGTAGCGATGTGGCTGGCGCTTGCCTTCACCGTCATCGCTGCGGTGGTAGGTACCGTTGCCGCGGGCAAACTCTGGGGGCAGCACGCGGTACTGCCATTTGGCATCATCATCTACCTTGCCCTGCCACCCGCCCGGGACTTTGCCACCTCCGGTTTGGAATGGGGGCTGTCCCTAGCGTGGCTGGCCGTGTGGTTCGCGCTGTTAGTGCGCTGGGCAGACCGATCAGAAAATCCCGCCACACTGTACTGGCTTGCCTTCTGGGCCGGCCTGTCATGGCTGGTCAGGCCAGAACTAGCCTTGTACGGCGGGTTGACCGGTATCCTGCTGCTTGCCCTGAACCGACGCAACCGGCGTCGCATCGGCGGAATTCTGGCTGCGGCGTTACCGTTGCCCGCGGCTTACACCATTTTCCGCATGGGCTACTACGGGCTGCTTACCCCGCACACGGCTGTAGCTAAGTCCGCCTCCGAATCCGCTTGGCGTACGGGCATCGCCTATGTATGGGACACCGTGCGCCCCTACGGGCTGCTATTGCCTATCCTCATCGCCGTCGTGTTCGGGGCGATGTTCACCTACCAGCGCGGCGGTAAACAGGCCCTGGTAGCCCTCCTAGTTTTCGGCTGTGGCGCGCTGCATCTTATATACGTGGTGAAAGTCGGAGGGGACTTCATGCACGGCCGCATGGTGCTGGTACCCCTCTTTGCCATGCTGCTGCCGGTGATGGCAGTGCCAGCCACGGTGGTCACAGGTGTGGCTACCGCGGGTCTTGTCATCTGGGCGGGCATAGTCATCTACCGCGGGCACGACTTGGGGTTTGATCCCTTTGATGAAAATCCCGTGGACCTCACCATCGTGGACGAACGAGAATTCTGGACAGCCGTTTTACAGCGCGAATCCGGAAACCCGCCACGCTACGCCGAAGACTTCTACGCCTCAGACATGATGCACGGA
Source organism: Corynebacterium tuscaniense DNF00037 (assembly GCF_000759055.1). NCBI lineage: Bacteria > Bacillati > Actinomycetota > Actinomycetes > Mycobacteriales > Corynebacteriaceae > Corynebacterium > Corynebacterium tuscaniense. The sequence continues at coordinate 40,262 of NZ_JRNG01000034.1, forward strand.
TGGCCAGAAGCCTGGAACGAAATCCATGCCGATAAGGCCAACACCTCCGCTGTGGTGAGTCTCGTTCGTATTCAAGACCATCCAAGCGTGTTCCAGTGGCAAACTCGCCCCCGCTTGACGGGGAAGGACGTACAGACAGACCTCGGACAAATGCCCCCCACGGCCTACCACATAAATTTGGGTATGACCGGGATGCTATCCGAGCTCGATGACCGCATCCTGGACTCAGTAGGTCTGGCAACGCCACTCGCCGCGCGCCAACCACGACTGCCCGACGGGCGAATCGGCCACGACAAACAATTGCCGTTCCACTGGCAATTAGCGGATACGGGGGTGGATGTTGAGGGGCTGCCGGAGTACGTCGATAAGCAACTCGTACGGCAAGCACGCGCAGCGCTGCGCACGCCAGACATCAATGAACTGATTGCCACCTACCGCGAACCCATGAGCGCCAAACGCTTCGTGAAAAACATGGGCTGGGCAGTGACAAAGGGCCGCACACTCACTGTCAACGACCACCCCGACGTGTACCTTGATGCCAACACCCTCGAGCGCATCGCAGCCGGAGAAGACGTTGGGCTAGACGGCCCGCCTGTGTACTGGTTGAGCGAATAATTAGAAAACTTTTAGGCACCGTTGATAACATCGCGGTAACACTCCGCAGACAATCTGCGACATATGGGGATGTAACCCCAAAAATTTTCCCGAAGATTTGAATGGTGACAACATGAACGCGACTCTCTCTGTGCGCCGCGCCCTGATCGCGCTGGTAACAGCAGTTGTAGCAGCGATGAGCATGATGCTCGTTGCGCCGAATGAGGCACAAGCCAACCCGCGCGGGTGGCTCCGCCCAGACGCAACAGGACACTGCCACTGGGACCCAGTTGGCTACTGGGTACAACGCTGCGATGTCTGGTCCCCGTCGATGAACCGCAACATCCCGGTACAAATCGTGCCGGCAGCACGCGGTGGCAACGCTGGCCTGTACCTGCTGGACGGCCTGCGGGCGACGGAAAAGACCAACGCCTGGTTCCAAGACGTCAACGCGGCCGCCATCTACGAGAACTCCAACATCACCCTGGTTGCCCCAGTTGGTGGCGAAGGTTCCTTCTACGCCGACTGGACCGCCGACCCCAAGTACGGCAACGGAAAAACCTACCGTTGGGAGACCTTCCTCACCCGCGAGCTGCCCGGCTACCTGCAGCAGCACTTCGGCGTAGCTCCGAACAACAACTCCATCATCGGACTGTCCATGGGCGGCACCGCCGCAATGAACCTGGCAGCCAAGCACCCGGACCAGTTCCGTCAGGTGCTCAGCTTCTCCGGCTACCTCACCACCACGCTGCCAGGCATGCAGACCCTCCTGCGCGTGGCCATGCTGGACGCCGGCGGCTACAACATCAACGCCATGTACGGCTCCCTGCTCAGCCCGTCCCGCTTTGAGAACGATCCCTTCCTCAACATGCACGGCCTGCGCAACACCGACGTATACATCTCCGCCGCCAGCGGCATCCCAGGCCCGGCCGACGCCGGCTACCTGCCCCAGCACCAGCTGGCCGGCTCCGCCCTCGAAATCGGTGCACTGGCAAGCTCCCGCATCTGGGAAGGCAAGGCCCGCCTGACCGGTATCAACGTAACCACGGATTACCCGCCACTGGGCCTGCACAACTGGAAGGAGTTCGGCGGCCAGATGGTTAAGACCAAGGCGCGCGTACTCAACCACATGAATGCGTGGTAATCGCTTTACCGCTTAATCGCGAGTTCGCTCGCGTGAAAAGGTCCCTCCCAGATGGCTGGGAGGGACCTTTCGTGTGTATGGAGGTCCCAAGCTCTAGGGACCGGTGCAACGAACACGAGAATCCGCCAGTTTGGCTATCCGGTTTGGCTATTGCCTCGAACGCCGATCCGTGAGCTGGGGTTTTTCCTCGCGGCGATCGCCATTGTCAAACCGAACCACACAGCCTGTTTTTGGGCATGCCGAAAGG
>NZ_JRNG01000035.1:0-36321 GCF_000759055.1 Corynebacterium tuscaniense DNF00037
GAGCGCCGAGTCGCGTTTCAGGACACGCAAATAAGCCACATAACGAGCATGAACAGCCCGGTTCCCGACACAACGAAAAAAGGTCCAAACACTTGGCGCGGAACCAAAAACGACGCCAGACAGGCCAGGCAGACACACCTAACGTCTAACCCTGCCCCTCATCACCTGCAAAGGTCGCCTCCAAGACGGCATAACAAAAGCCGCACCCCTCGAAAGGGATGCGGCTTTTAAGGAGCTGTTCCGGTGGAACCAGAACCTGGTTCTAATTAGAAACTAGTCCAGAATCTTGGTCACGCGGCCAGCGCCGACGGTACGGGAGCCCTCGCGGATAGCGAAGCGCAGACCCTCGTCCATAGCGACCGGCTGGATGAGCTCAACGGTCATGTCGACGTTGTCGCCCGGCATAACCATCTCGGTGCCCTCCGGCAGCTTCACAACACCGGTCACGTCAGTGGTACGGAAGTAGAACTGCGGACGGTAGTTGTCGAAGAACGGGGTGTGGCGACCGCCCTCGTCCTTGGACAGGACGTAGACGGAGCCCTCGAACTTGGTGTGCGGGGTGTAAGCGCCCGGCTTGATGATGACCTGGCCACGCTCAACGTCCTCACGCTTCAGACCACGGAGCAGCAGAGCAGCGTTGTCGCCAGCCTCAGCGGTGTCGAGCAGCTTGTTGAACATCTCGATGGAGGTGACGGTGGTCTTCTGGGACTTCTCGCGGATACCGATGATCTCGACCTCGTCGTTGAGGTTCAGGACACCACGCTCAACACGGCCGGTAACAACGGTACCGCGGCCGGAAATGGTGAAGATGTCCTCGATCGGCATCAGGAAGTCGCGGTCGGTCTCACGGACCGGATCCGGGATGGAGTCATCGCAAGCCTGCATCAGGTCCACGATGGACTGAACCCACTTCTCCTCGCCCTCGATAGCCTTGAGAGCGGAGATGTGGACGATCGGAGCCTCTTCGTCGTAATCCTGCTCAGCGAGCAGCTCGCGGATCTCCATCTCGACGAGCTCGATGATCTCCTCATCATCAACCATGTCGCACTTGTTGAGTGCAACGAGGATGTACGGAACGCCAACCTGGCGGGCGAGCAGAACGTGCTCGCGGGTCTGCGGCATCGGGCCGTCAGTAGCAGCAACAACGAGGATTGCGCCGTCCATCTGAGCAGCACCGGTAATCATGTTCTTGATGTAGTCGGCGTGGCCCGGGGCGTCAACGTGTGCGTAGTGGCGCTTCGGGGTGTTGTACTCCACGTGGGAGATGTTGATGGTAATGCCGCGCTCGCGCTCTTCCGGAGCCTTATCGATAGCCGAGTAGTCGAAGGCCTTGTTCTCCTCCGGGTACTTGTCAGCCAGCACCTTGGTGATAGCGGCGGTGGTGGTGGTCTTGCCGTGGTCGACGTGACCGATAGTGCCGATGTTCACGTGCGGCTTAGTGCGCTCGAACTTTTCCTTTGCCACTGTTTGTCCTCCTGGACGTGCATGTGACTACGACTCTCGCAGCCACGTAAATTTACTTTGCCTTGTTTGCATTTCCTAGCACTCGATCCACTCAGTCCACGCGTTTGGGTGGTGAACCGGTGCGAGGGCATGGAAACAATGGCCATTTCACAATGTGCCAGTTACTTGATCCTAGATTTGTCGTGGCCGTTTTTCAAACCACAACGGGGTCTCCCGGTGGTAACGGCCGGCTCAACCTGGGCAGTTCCTGTGACCTGCACCAGCCTCAGCTCAGCCATTACCACCGGTGTGAGCTTCCCCGCTTAGTGCCTACTGGCGAAGGTTAAGCGGGGACGGCTGGACGTTAGGCCCGGCCGTTGCGCTCGTCGATAATCTCCTGAGCGATGGACGACGGGACCTCGCCATAGGAGTCAAACACCATGGTGAAGTTTGCGCGGCCGGCGGTTGCGGAACGCAGGTCACCGATGTAGCCGAACATTTCGGACAGCGGAACCTTCGCCTTAACAACCTTTGCGCCGGAGCGATCCTCCATGGCGTACACCTGGCCACGACGGGAGCTGATGTCACCGTTGACGGTGCCCATGTACTCCTCCGGAGTGACAACCTCAACAGCCATGAGCGGCTCGAGCAGGACCGGCTTTGCCTTCGCAACAGCTTCCTTCAGAGCCTGGGAACCAGCGAGCTTGAAGGCCATCTCAGAGGAGTCAACCTCGTGGTACGCACCATCTTCCAGGGTGGCCTTGATGTTCACCAGCGGGTAGCCAGCGAGGTAGCCGTACTGCATTGCGTCCTGGATACCAGCGTCTACGGACGGGATGTACTCCTTCGGCACGCGGCCACCGGTGACAGCGTTCTCGAAGGTGTAGATCGCGGACTCGCCTTCCTCGAGCGTTTCCGGGTCCGGGTTGTACGGCTCGATGGAGATGATGACCTTTGCAAACTGGCCGGAACCACCCGTCTGCTTCTTGTGGGTGTAGTCGAGGTGCTCGACTGGCTTGCGGATGGTCTCGCGGTAAGCAACCTGCGGGGAACCGATGTTCGCCTCAACCTTGAACTCGCGCTTCATGCGGTCCACCAGAACATCAAGGTGGAGCTCGCCCATGCCGCCGATAACGGTCTGGCCGGACTCCTCGTCGAGGTGGACGGTGAAGGTCGGGTCCTCTTCAGCAAGTTTCTGAATAGCGGTACCCAGCTTCTCCTGGTCAGCCTTGGTCTTCGGCTCAATAGCCACCTGGATCACCGGGTCCGGGAAGTCCATGGACTCGAGGATGATCGGGTGATCCGGGCTGCAGAGGGTGTCACCCGTGGTGGTTTCCTTCAGACCAATGAACGCGTAGATGTTACCGGCGTCAGCGTGCTCAACCGGGTTCTCCTTGTTCGCGTGCATCTGGAAGAGCTTGCCCACGCGCTCCTTCTTGTTCTTGGTGGAGTTGAGCATCTGCTCGCCCGGGATGGCCTGGCCAGAGTAGACGCGCACGTAGGTGAGCTTGCCGAAGAACGGGTGAACAGCAATCTTGAATGCCAGTGCGGAGAACGGGTCGTCGACGGACGGCTTACGGGTCAGCTGCTCGTTGCCGTCGAGGGAGGTACCGGTGACCTCGCCGATGTCCAGCGGGTTCGGCAGGTAGTCCACAATCGCGTCGAGAAGCGGCTGAACACCCTTGTTGCGGTATGCGGTACCACAGAAGACCGGGTAGATCTCGGAGTTGACGGTCATCTTGCGGATGGCGCCCTTAATCTCGTCGATAGTCAGCTCTTCGCCGCCGAAGTACTTCTCCATGAGCTCTTCGTCGGACTCAGCAACAGCCTCGAGCAGCTTCTCGCGGTACTCCTCAGCCTTCTCCTGAAGGTCAGCCGGGATCTCCTCGATCGTGCCCTCGGTACCAATCTCGGTCTTGCCGCGCCAGGTGATGGCCTGCATGTTGATCAGGTCAACCACGCCGTCGAAGTCATCTTCAGCGCCGATTGGCAGCTGCATCACCAACGGCTTTGCGCCGAGGCGGTCAATGATGGTCTGGACGGTGTAGTAGAAGTCAGCGCCCAGCTTGTCCATCTTGTTAACAAAGCAGACACGCGGGACGTCGTACTTAGCAGCCTGGCGCCACACCTGCTCGGACTGCGGCTCCACACCTTCCTTGCCGTCGAACACTGCAACAGCGCCGTCGAGGACGCGCAGGGAACGCTCAACCTCAACGGTGAAGTCGACGTGGCCCGGGGTGTCGATGATGTTGATCTGATTGTTGTTCCAGAAACAGGTCACAGCAGCGGACGTAATGGTGATGCCGCGCTCTTTCTCCTGCTCCATCCAGTCAGTGGTTGCGCCGCCGTCGTGGGTCTCGCCCACACGACGGTTGATGCCCGTGTAGAACAGGATGCGCTCGGTCGTGGTGGTCTTACCAGCATCGATGTGGGCCATGATGCCGATGTTGCGGACCTTATTCAGATCCTTAAGCACTTCTTGTGCCACGTTGTGTACCCCAACTTAATTGTCGTCGACGCCTGAGAGCCGCATTCCCATCTAAACGGGGCGACTGTGAGACGCCTTTGCGGATATTTTCCTTGGTTAATTCTGCCACGTCCTCGCTGATCTGGCATGACGACGCCACAAAGACGTCGCGCCAGACGCAGCGAAGCGGGAAACTACCAGCGGTAGTGAGCGAAGGCGCGGTTGGCCTCTGCCATCTTGTGCGTGTCCTCGCGGCGCTTCACGGATGCGCCGAGACCGTTGGATGCGTCCAGGATCTCGTTTGCAAGGCGCTCAACCATGGTGTTCTCACGACGCTGGCGAGTAAAGGTAACCATCCAGCGCAGTGCCAGGGTGGTGGAACGGCCCGGGCGGACCTCAACCGGAACCTGGTAGGTTGCGCCACCAACACGGCGGGAACGAACCTCAAGGTCCGGGCGGATGTTGCCCAGTGCCTTCTCCAGGGTGCCAACCGGGTCAGTACCGGTCTTCTCGCGGCAGATCTCCAGCGCGTCATAAACAATGCGCTGTGCGGTGGACTTTTTGCCGTCCTTGAGGATCTTGTTGATCAGCTGGGTGACCAGCTCGGAGCCGTAAACCGGATCCTTGATTACGGGACGCTTCGGTGCTTGCTGCTTACGCATTTTTAATTACTGTCCCTTCTTCGCGCCGTAACGGGAGCGAGCCTGCTTGCGGTCCTTCACGCCCTGGGTATCCAGTGCGCCACGGACGATTTTGTAGCGGACACCCGGAAGGTCCTTCACACGACCACCGCGCACGAGCACCATGGAGTGCTCCTGCAGGTTGTGGCCCTCACCCGGGATGTATGCGGAAACCTCAATGCCAGAGGTCAGGCGCACACGCGCGACCTTACGCAGAGCGGAGTTCGGCTTCTTCGGGGTGGTGGTGTACACGCGGGTGCACACACCGCGACGCTGCGGGGAACCCTTCAGGGCTGCCGTAGCGACCTTCTTGCTCTTATCGTGGCGGCCCTTGCGGACCAGCTGCTGAATAGTTGGCATACCAACACTTTCTTGTCGTCTGATCGCCCACCCCAAACAGAACCATGCCCAGACACGCAAAAATGGGGGCTCTTTTCCGGGGCCCTTCCGCGTGCTTGAACATCGAACCGTTCAGGATGAACGGGGAGTTCATTTCCATCTCCGTCGCACATAAAACATACGACGGCGGAATCGGGTGCAAATTTACCGCGCGATTGCGCCGTAAAGCAAATCGCCACATGCCCAACGAGGTCGACGCTGGCGCTAACATTCCGGTGAAGGTGACCACCGGCGATGCGAAGATTTCCTCTGTCGCTTTCGGTGCCGTTTCTAAGATCAGTGCGGAAGGCAGCACCGTCCGCCTGCATGTGTCCCCGAACGCAGAGCTTGTTGGCACACCTCAAGGTGTCACTCTGGCCAACGGTGTTCTGAGCATCTCAAATGTTCTCTCTACATCAAAGACGGCATCCCGCGATGTCACTGTTACTGCGAAGCCAGCCGAATCCGAAGCCGACGGATTCAGATCCCCAGGGATCATCCAAGGAAGGTTTCCTCGCGTTTATCAACCAGATCTTCGGCATTGACAAGTCAGATGATGCTAAGCACACCGCTATCACGTTCTGGTCCGCGATCATCCGTGGCACAATCCTTGGCTTTGTCCTCTCTGCTCTTTTAAAATCCGGGCAGTAGAACTCGCACAGAAGAACTAAGGCAAAGAGGCCAAAAACTTTTATGGCATCGCCGATCACGGCCGCTGCTTGTACGCCCCATGCGCCTGAGGCGCATGGGACGCTTTGCGCTTTTACGCTTCTCGGCGCACCGCGCGACGAGCAAACGCCATTCCCAGCAACAGCGCCAATCCGCCGAAGATCAACAACCTAATCAACCATGGCTGATCACCTGTTGCCGGCAGTGGCAAGCCCACCGGCATGCGGTAAGCATGCGCCGGATCAGCATCCGTCACATCATTCGGGGACTTCCAGGTACCCGCAACCGTTGCGTCATTGCGGTGCAGTTTGTTCACCTCAGGTGAGGCCATTCCCTCAAGTGTGGTCTCAGCCTTATCACCAGGGGCCAGCACCATCTTGCTGTTGGGAACGTTGTTCTCAACGGTGCCGTCGACACGCTTTACGGTGAACACTGCGTGCGACAAGGCCTCATCGATGTACTGGTCCTGCGCACCCTCAATGTGGTCAGTGACCGTGACATCACGCAATGTCGCCTTGCCGGTGTTCTCCACAACAAACTTCACGTCCATCGTGTCCGCATCTGGCGCCAACCACACAGTGGTGAGCTTGTTATTCGCATCCTGGCCGTTAATGAACTTGGTCAGCTTGATCTTCGGATCACCCTGGTTAGCAAACACGAAGGTGTGCGAGGATTCATTTCTGCTCACCTCGAAGATCGCTGGTGCATCATCCACCACGAAATCCTTCGCCGCAGCAGTCTCACGCACAATCCACGTGCCGTGGCTGAGCTTGTCAAATGTGGCTACACCACCGGACTTACTCGTCTTCTTCGTATGCGCCTTCTCATCCGGATCAGGGCGGTAGCGGACACCGTCGATGACAATGTCGTTTTCCTTTTCAGATCCGTCAGTGACCTTGTTCACCTTCTGTGCGGTGAATTCGGCTTGACCATCAAGCAGTGGCAACCCTGAATTCATATCTGTCTTGGACACCACAATGCGGCCGGTCTCCCGCGCGTTGGGTACATACACCGTGAACATTCCCTTTTCACGGCCTGGTTCAAACTGCATCATCGTCGCCGGAATAAACGTCACCGGCTTCTCAGCGGCGGCGTAGCTCTGAGGGGCCTCGGTTTCTACCAGGACGTAGGACTTATCCGGGTCCAGGTCAACGGTGATTTCAGCCTTACCATCATCACCTGTTTCGATGTGTTGGATGACTGCGCCATCCTTATCACCTTCACGCAGATCAAATGCCGCGCCAGGCAGGTATTTCACAACCTCCCACGCACCATGACGACGAATTGCGGTAGAGCCCGGATGCTTCTTGCTTACCTCCAGGGCAGCACCTTGGTCCGGCAAACCACGCGCAACATAATCAATCTTCGCCACAGTCGGACGAATCCGATAGTTCGTCGCCGAATACGTAAACGTCTTGGCAACCGTACGCTGAACAATAAACTCAGGCGAAACATAATCACCGACGTAGCCAGCAGGATTTTGCTTTTCGACGACACGGTACCGGCCACTTTCCGCAAGTGTGAACGCGGCGACACCGTCGCTACCCGTTGTCACGGTCTCACCGACCTTGATCCATGTGGTTGTCCCATCAGCTTCATCCTTGTGAATGCGCTGAAGCTCGAACTCAGCCCCGGCAAGAGGCTGACTCTTTTGGTCAACCTTGCTCACCGTCACTACTGATTCTTGTGTTGCTGCTCGGTTCGGAACATAGAGCGCGGACTGCACTGGGAATTCCTTGCCATTTTCGTCCAAGAGCTTGCCGTCACTGGAGATTTGGAAGAACATGGTGTCTTTCAGCCAATCAATCTCCTCGTATCTGCTAGGGACATACGTCTCACGCAGTTGGTAAACCGTGTTTGGATGAAGCCCAGTGATGAGGCTTTTCTCCGAGTCGTAGGGCCTCGCGGTGGAGACGACATTGCCCGTGCTTTTTTCCACGATGTCGAATATGGAACCGCTGAGGAAACTTCCATCCGCCGCTTGGAAGGAACCGAAGGCACGCTTGTTGCCATCCTTATCCACCAGGCGGTCATCGTTGACCAATCGTTTATCAAGACGAATTTGGACCTTGTCATTCACGATGACATTGTCAATGGTTTCTCCTGTGTCCGGAACAGTGAAATCCTTGCCCGGTTTCGTCGTCTGATTCGGGTCAATTGCAATTCCGCCGATATTGGGGACCGGCTGGTAAGGCGCAATTGGTTGGGTCTCCTGCAAGAAGTAGCCCTTTCCAGCCACCACGTTGGTGAAAACCACCCGCCCATTGTCATCAGCAGTTGCCTCATACAGGAGGCGACCATACTTCTTATCGTTTTTGGAAAGGGTGAATTTAGTGCCGGGAAGTGGCATGCCGGCAGAGTTCAGTTTCTTGAACTCAAGGCGGCCATACTCTGGTGGCGGCGGCTTCAACTCATTGAAGAACTCTCCCAACTCAATCACCGCCGGGTTCTTGGCATACCCCTCGCTCAAATCCGTTTCAGTGATAATCCGCTCCTGCGGGCTCACCTGGTACCCATCGGGGGCAGCCACCTCAACAACACGGTGCCCCACTCGCACCGCCACGTTGGGGAATACAACACGCCCGTCTACGCCGGACTTCGCGGTGGCAATAGTGGTTCCCGTTGCGTCTTTAAGCGCAAAGGTAGCACCAGCAAGAGCCTTCTTCGTGTCCTTCTCATATTTCACAAACTCAATGGAGATAGGCCGTGCCTTCAAGAGGTTGGAAACACGGTTACCTTCAAGAAGTTCAGGCTGCGAATTATCTTGATAGAAGAAGGAGTTATAAGCCGCCTTGCCCACAAGATCCTGCGGCGGGTTGCCATAAGCATCCAACCGTTCCGCGTTGGCATTGAACGGGAGGATGAACTCGATTGTTTGCCCTCCCATCAATTCAACATTGGGCTGTTGCTCGATGCGGACTGCCTTGGTGGTCACACTGGGAGTGGGCTCCCACGCCAACCCCGCCAAGGCATTCTCAACGTCGTCTTGGCTAGATCCGTCATATACCGGCCACGCATCCCCGTTGTAGTAGGAGATGGTGTACCCCTCCGGCAGAGTTACTTCGCGCGTGGGATCGTAGGTGTTCGCAAAATTGGAGTTACGGCCCTGAGGAATGCCAACGTCACCGACATGCGGGAATACGTCGTAAGCAACAAGGCCGGAACGGGGGCGCTCTGTGCCGTTTGTAAGGCGGAAGCGGTAGTCAATTTTGGCTCCCGGCAACGTGGTTACTGAATTTGTCCACGCACCAACCGTGCCGTCCGCCGCGTGCTCCCTAATCTGTTTGGTGATTTCCATGGCTGATGCCGGAGTGAATGCTGCTTCCCGCTGAGCTTGGGACCATTTATCGTCGCCAAGCCGCTTGTCAGTAACCGCATTATTCAGTCCCGTGTTCGTTGCCTTGACAAAGACATCGTTTCTCAACCTGTCTTGCCCCAGCAAATTGATCCTGCCCTTAATCCACCCTGCCGTCATCCTTTCTTGAGGCCGGGCTTGGTCAGGAGATGCAGAGGTAGCGCGGAAAATTACAGCGGCCTGACCGCTATCGCGGTAGTTATCCACTAATTCGTAGCGTGCCCCTGGCAAACGCGAGAATTCCGCCGTCATCGTGATGTCGTACACATCAAGTCCAGGGGGAAGCAGGTCCACAACCACTATGTCTGTGATGGTTTCCCCAAAACTCTCATTCGGGGTGAAACCAACCGTGTACTCCAAAAAGTCACCAGTGATGAGGTTGTCCACGGGCTTGCCTTCAGCATTGACTGCCTTTTGGGTTTTGAAAGCCGTGATCTTCTGATCATGAGGCTTCACCGTTTTGCGTGCTTTGACATTGACGGTCGGCACATCGTTTGCCTGCAATGACGCACGGTTTTCAAATACTCGCGCGCCTGATTCATCACCAATAGGCGCATCCGGATCTTTAAGCCGCGTCGACACACTGATCCTGCCCTGCAGGCCTTCCGGAACAGGGTCTTTGACCTCAAACCGGATCTTGGCTGCCTTGAGGACCTTGTTGCGCTCGTAGGTGATTGTCCGGTTGCTGGCCGATTCCACAGTATCGGCTTGAAGCTCCGCACCCGTATCGTCGAGGACCCGGACGGTCACGGTGCCAAGGTTCATCGGCACGGTGACCGAGTCGTAATACATCCGCTGGTCTAAGCCATAATCTGTGAAGACCACACCGCTCATTGCAGAAGGCATCTCATAAACAATTGACCAGGGGAAGACTCCTCCACGCTCACGCGCGTTGTCGTAGAAATAATTGTTTCTGGCGTCGCCGTGGTTACCTGTAGGGATCTTGGCCAAAATCTCACCTGGAGGCGGGACACTACGGCCGAAAAAGTTCCTGTGCGTTGCTGTGGTGGCAAGGTGCCGCTCCGTGTCCGGCTTGCCGGTAGGAGTCATGATCGCCGAGGCGTTGAGGGAAAACTTCTCATTCTCAACTGCGCCTGGGTAACCCAGGGTCAGTGACTTGCAAATGTTCGCACGACCGTCACCGTTGTGCCCCGTGTACACGAGCTGCTTACCATCAGCAGACATCTCCCAACCAGGGTTTTTCTCTGGATCAAACTCAGCCAGTCGCCGCGGATTGTCCGGATCATAATTGGCGGACTTCGGGTGAACAAGGTATTCCGGCAGTGGAACAGTGAGCTGGTAGTCGCCGACGTTTCGCTGCAGTCCACTGACACAGATGTTGTAATCCAACGTGTTTTTCACTGGGCGTTGCGGATCATTGTCCGCAACATAGGTCACCGGATTATTCGGGTCATCCTTGTTCACAGCTTGGTCATAATCACTGATTTCACCCGTGGACGTATCCTCTCCCGGCACCGAGATGGTTTCTCGCGGCTGGCTGTAATAGCCCTGGAAAGACTCAACGTTACTTTCGGCAAGGCCCAGATTATTCTCATCAGTGATCGTGGCTTGGAGCGGGTAATCCGTGTTCGCCGCTGTCGGCCCCGGGTAAAACTTCAGACGGAATGGGATGGTCAGTGTCTGGCCTGGTGAGAGCGACTTGATGACAAAGGAGACCATCGAGCCCTCTTTTTTAATCGTGCCTCGGTCAATGCCAAGGTTGTACGCTGTGATGTCGAAGTTCTCAACGTCGTAGACCTCGGGATCGAAGTGCACGAAGACACGGACATTCCTCAAGGTATCAGTCGCGTTTCCGGTTCTGTCGACCTTGATGCTGCCCGTCATGTCCTTACCAATGTAGTAAGGGTCCTTGTTGTTTAGATTGAGTGAAATATTCGTATTGCTGGGCAATTGATCCGCTGGAATCTTCTTGTACACAAGAACAATTTCTTGTTCCGCATCAGGCCCCAGTACTTGAGAAATCGCCGGCGGCCCCTCATACCCGTAAATGCCTGGTGGCTGGTAGTTGAAAAGGGTTCTCGTGCTTGTTTCCCTGACGTCCTCTTTCGGCCCAATCGGGTTACCGCTCTCATCAACGAAACGGACGGTCACCTTCATCGGGTTGATTGTGACCCCGTCGGGCACCTTCAACCCCTCGGGCGTGACACGATCCGGTGTGTACAGGGTGACCGGACGAGGAAGCTTTGAATGTATCAGCGTGTCCAGAAAATTCTGGGTTAAATTCTCTGTGGGAACCTCAAATGACAGGTCGCTCAAACCTGGTACTGCACTTGGCGCCACATCAAAAGTTCCGGTCCCAAACCGCTTCACTTTGCCCCAAGATTTCGGAAGTGATGTGATTTCCGTATTAAGAAAAACTCCCCCGTCAATGAAATCAATCTCTCCCCATGAGTCAGGGATGATCTTCAACGGATTATTGCGGAAAGAGGCGTAGCCAAGCTTATTAATCTTGCCCCATGAAACAGGGAGCCGTTCAATGTTGTTTTCCGAAAAGGCCCAATCGTGAACCTCTGCGACCTCACTCCACGACTCCGGTACCGCCGCGATCCTGTTTTTTGAAAAGGCACTTTGTCCAATTTTCTTGATGCCTTCCCAGGATGCGGGCAATTCGGTCAAATCATTGTTCTGGAACGTTTGAGTTCCAATCTCCGTGAACTGTTCCCACGAATCTGGAATTTTTGTTAGTCGGTTGGACTCGAAAATTCCATCATTCAACTTCCCCAACTGGCCCCAGGACTGCGGGATCTCAGTAATTTGGTTGTACGCGAATGCAGATTTCCCAAGGTCTTTCACGTTTTCCCAGCTGGGCGGCACATGGGCGATTTCATTTCTCTGGAAGGCCGCCTGTCCAATTCGGGTGATATTACCCCACGATGCAGGAATTTCCTTGAGCTTGTTGCTCCGAAATAGGTCATTTTGTATCCAGGTTAACTGGCCCCAGTTATCCGGGATACTTTCAATCTCGTTATATTGAAACGCCCCACTGCCGAGATTCTTCACATTGCCCCATGATTTCGGAAGAGCGTTGATTTTATTTGTTTGATTACGCCAATCACCCGCGAAAGCTTCGCTTCCAATTCCAGTGACATTCCCCCACGATTCAGGCAGAGTTGTGAGCGCATTTTCCTTGAATGCCCCACTCCCGATCGATCTCACATTGCCCCACGACTGCGGAAGCGATTCGATCTTGTTTCCCATGAACACGGCCCCAGGAAGGACGGTAATCTTTCCCCAGGAGTCAGGCAAACGGGTGAGTTGGTTGTTGCGGAACACATCATAGTCCAGTTGCTCAACATCCCCCCATGACGCGGGAAGTTCCGCAATCTCGGAGTTTGAGAAGGCACCCTGGTAGATCAATTTGACCCCGCCCCAATCATCCGGGAGCTTCGAGAGACTTGTATCCGCAAACGCGAAATTATCGATCCGCCTCACATTTTGCCATCCCCCCTCAATCGATGTGATCGGCGTCTTGTAAAAGGCCCGGTTGCCGATGCCTGTTACGGGCGACCCCTCAGTGGTCACCGGAGGAATCCACAACGTTGTATTCCCCGCAGCCAGCTTTGCCTTACCGCTCTCGCTAAAACCTTCTACCACGCCACCTTTGGTGTAAACAAAGTCCTTGACCTGCCAGCCGCCACCGAATTCATACTCGCCCCAGTCTGCTCCGACGAAGACGGGCACAGTTTCTACAGTTTCATTCCCCTCATCATCGACAACGGAAAACACTGCTTCATATAGCCCAGTGGTTTTGGTATCAATTGCGCTTCCGTCTACCTGGATTTTGTTTGTGATGTCCTTCCCGTCATGGCTGCGCGCGGACACTCCTTGCTTGAGGCGCTCCGGGGTCGCTTCTTCCCCGTTGTTCAGTCTGATCCCATCTTTCGGGAAGGTGAACACCGGCTTGTTATCCACCTTCGTGTACGTCGCCTCAATGACGTAGCCATCCTTATCCGGCGTGAACGTGATCGACTCTGTGTCGAGTTTGTATCCGGATACCTGGCGCGGTGTGTGAGTGGTTTCCTTTCCGCGCTGGAATTTCGGGCCCGGCGCAGTCAGATCTTCACCCAACGTTTCATCAGGCAGAATCTGCGCACCTTTGTCATCAACGTAACGGACAATCACCTTCACAGGGTCAACTATCTGCCCGAAGCCCGACTCGTACTCGACCGTTTTAATCGAACCATCAAGCTGAGCACCTTCCGGGGTGGTCAGCTTCACCCACGCATTGTTCTCCTTGAACACACCGCTGCCCAAGGACGTATTCTCCCCCAGCTTCGCCTCACGCAGATCGTTGGTGGAAAAGGTATCATCCCCAATTTTGCCCACCTTGTTCAGGTCAACGGTGCCTTTCAAACGGTTGTTGATAAAGGCACGCTCCGCCAAATCAACAGTTTCACCTGCCGGAGGATTCAGCTTTAACGACGCGATTTCGTTATCACGAAAAGCATCCTTAGCCACCACAGTCGTGCCAGAAAGCTCAAGGTCCTTGATCTTGTTCTGAGCAAAAGCATTCTCACCAATCTCCTTGGCGGGAACCTTCAACTCACCGCTGATCTCATTGCCCTGAAACGCGGCATCACCAATCACATCCAGCTCGAGCCCATCGGCGAACTCAAGTGTCTTCACACCCGCATTCCGGAAGGCACGTGGACCAATGCCAACCACCTTCTTGCCATCAATCTCGGCCGGAATCGTCAACGCACCACCAACGAGCGTCACCCCACCAAGACCAGTGATGGTCACACCACCCGCTGCCTCCTCAACCGCAAACCCGTTACCTGCTGCCGGTGCGCGCAACGGCGCCACAGGAGCAGGGGCCGCAGGCATAACAGGAGCCGGCGCTGCAGGCTCATCCGGTGAAGACGCTGGAGACTCAGCGGAAGCACTCGGGGCGGACGATGCCGGGGAGACGTCGATAAGCGAAGCTCCCGCACCGTCTTCAGCCTGACTGGGCACACTCGCCCCACTCACCAAAATCACACTTGCCGCAGTAACAGCAGCGATACGCTTGGCACGATTAAAGAGTTTCATGAGAGTTGTCCTCGTCCGAAGTACGTCGACGCTGCTTCAACCCGGAATAAATAATCCAGGCAAGCAGCACCATGAGTAGTACAAAAATGGTGGCCACAATGGTCATCCATGTCTGCCACGGCCCGACCGCATTGCCCACATCAAGGTCCCGCTGGGGTTCTGCGTCGAGTGGAATACGGTGCGCCTCAACGATGAGGCGGTGGAAGTTGAGGCCGTAGGGGGTGCAGGTGATGAGGAAGATGCGATCCTCCTCAGTCTCACCGACCTGCGGGATGGCATCGATCGTGTCGGGTGCAACAACCTTGGTGCCCACCACGCGGTACCGCATGATGTCCCCAAGCGTGCTAATGAACACGTCATCGCCCTTTTTAATGTTGATCAGGTTGTCAAACATCGAGGCCGTGGCCAGGCCCGTGTGCGCGGTGATCGTCGTGTTTGTACCGGGTCCACCCACCGGCAATGTTGTTCCGAACAGGTGCCCGGCTCCACGGTTGAGTGCCTCTGGCCCTGAGCCCTTGTACACCGGCAGGCGAATATCCACATCCGGGATGATCACCTCGGAGAAAGCATCTGTCGACGTGAAGTTCGGCTTCCCCACCTCAAGGTAGGCAAGGTATTCAGGTGTCGGCTGGAAGTCCATTTCCTCCGGAATACCTGGCTGGACGGGGTTGCGCCGCAATGATTCGTTGTATTGCTGGAGCTCCCCCAACAGGAGGTCTCGCCGATGCGATTCCATCTGTGTGACCTCAACGGTCATTTGATCCGCCACCCGGGATGATGCCGCATTGTTGTGCAGCGTTGACACCACCGGGTACAAAATAGCCGCAATGCCGACAAGGAGCAGAACAACGGCAGCCTTGGTGGAAAAGCGAACAGATTTCTTGTCTGCTTTCGCTTTTCGACGCCCCGCGTCGACACCTATCACCGTCGTTGTCACTCGTGTGTCCTTGCCTGCTTTTTAAGCGTTGGTGCGACGGTTGTTGCGGTACAGCACACCCAACGCAGCCAGGACCGCTGCCACACCGCCGATCACCAGCCACCAGCGGCCCCACTCACCCGTCGACGGAAGCTTGAAGGTAGAGGTGGTGGTGGGAACGTTCTCAACGCGCTGAACCAAAGTGAACGGCAGGTTTTCCTCACCGATCTTGGTTTCCGGGGTGTTCGTGTTCACCGGGGTCAGGATCGGCTGCGGGAGGAGTTCGTAACCCTCAGGTGCCTTGGTCTCAAGCAGGCAATAATCGAAGGAATCTGCCTGCCCCTTGCCGTCAAACCAGTCCTCGAGCTGGATACCAGTAATGGTGATCTTGCCCTCAGCATCGGTTTCCCACTCAGACTTGCCACCGACAGTCTGCTTTGACTTTTCAATCAACGTGCCTGGCTGGCCAGCAGCGTTCGCATTGGTGCACTTGTGCAGCTCAAACTTCGCGCCAGCAAGGTTGGTCTCCTTATCGCCTTCCTTGGCAAACTTGGTCACATCGATGCGACCGTACTTGGACTCAACCTCCGACTTCGGCGTTTTCACCGTGGGCTGGCCGCTATTACCAGTCTCAACTTCTACACCGTTTTTGACGGTGCCTGGTTTGAGGTCTGCTTTGAGTGTGCCGTCGATAGTGGCAACAACCTGCACGTTGGTCTTCTCGCCAACGTTGTGGCGAAGTTTCAGCAGGCCAGCATCGGTCAGCTTGATAGTAAAGGTATTGCTTTCCGGATTCGTCACCTCGAAGTCCGCCGCCTCGAGGTCAGCGAGCTTAGTGTCTCCCTCATTGATCTGCACCTTCACGGTTGAGGTGTCCGGAGTCCACTTGTCACTGTCATAGGTATCAATCAGCTCGTACCTGTCAAAGTACTTATTGTCTTGGGACACGGTATTCGGAACCGGGGGGACACCGCCTTTGAGCGTGTAGCTGATCGTCTGTCCAGCCTGACGGATGTCCTCGTTCTGATCACCCTGGCGGTCGTCCACTTCCTTCGTGGACTTCACTTCTTGGTTCTTTGGGTAGACGTGAACGTCTTTGTTCCAGGCAGTGCCACCCTCGTTGGTGAAGGGAAGTGCTGTGATGAACGGCGCTGCAGGGGTGTAGGTGCCGGCTGGATCGGGGTTCGATTTAGCCAGGTTCTCCTTGATCACATACACACCGATGGGCAGTTCGTCTGTGGCTACGCCACCATCACCAGTGGTAATGGTCTTCACATAGTTCGCCTCGGAGGCGTACTCATTCGCCTTCGTCGGGTCCAGCTCGCTGTATTTTTGCCAGCCTTCAATGGTGGACAAGTCGATGTCAGCGCCGCCTTCTTTCACCCTGTAAATATCAAAGGCGATGCCTTTCAACGGGGTGCCGGCGACATCCTGCGGGACACCGTACTGGTTCGTCCCGACAAAGCCGCCCTTGAGCTTGTGAATCGTCAGCTTCGCAGTCTCAGTCTTGCTGAGCTGGCTCACCAAACCAGAGTTGACAGCGCCGGCCCCATCCTGCGCTACCGCGAATGGCGTGAAGCTCAGGGAAGACAGTGCGAACAGGCCAGCGGTGGCGATGGCTAAGCCCTTCCGGGTGATTGTGGTCGTGTGAACGCTCATGGGCGACTCCTTAATCAGTGCCATGGAAACAAAATATGTTGCCCTAACGCCTACGCAAGAGGGCAATGGATAACCGCACCCCTCCACGCACCCAGGAAAAACCCAAGGTTCCGAAAGGGAAGCCACAGGGAAACTTACCGCGTATAGGGTTTCCAAAGCAACTTATATCTATTTTCTTTAGTCTCCACAGCGCTGAAGCCACTGCACTGATGCATTAACGACGAAAACCCGGCCCTCTCCCCCACTGGTATGGGAGAAAAGACCGGGTTATTGGTTCGGCGCGGAGTTCGCCGCTAGTGCCTAGCTCTTAGTACTGCTCGAAGCCATACTCATCCAGCGGCACGGATGCGCCGGTGAACTCGCCGTAGCCTTCGTCGCCGTAGATCGAATCGCCGAAGGTCGGGATCGAGTAAGCGGCGGAACGTGCGGCTTCCGTCGGCTTGACGGAGATATTGCGGTAGCGGGAAATACCCGTACCAGCCGGGATGAGCTTACCGATGATCACGTTCTCCTTCAGACCAATGAGCTTGTCAGAGCGCTTGTTGATAGCGGCATCCGTCAGCACACGCGTCGTCTCCTGGAAGGAAGCGGCAGACAGCCAAGATTCGGTGGCCAGGGAGGCCTTGGTAATCCCCATGATCTCCGAGCGCAGCTCTGCCGGCTCGCCACCCTCGGCCACAGCCTGACCGTTGATCTGGCGCGCCTCAGACAGATCCACGAGAGTGCCCGGGAGGAACTCCGTGGAGCCCGCATCGATGACGGTGCCGCGGCGCAGCATCTGACGGATGATGATCTCGATGTGCTTGTCGTGAATGGACACACCCTGGGTGCGGTACACGGCCTGCACTTCGTCGATAAGGTGCTTCTCCACACCGCGACGTCCGAGGATCTCCAGCACGTCATGCGGATCAGCAGCACCGCGCAGCAGGCGGTCACCGACCTGGACCTTGTCGCCATCCTTAAGGGAGCGCTCGATCATGGCGTCCGGGTTGGACTCCATCGGGCGACGCACCTGAGCCAAGCCCTGGCGCTTGGACAGCTTCTCGTAGATCACATCATCGGAGCCATCCTCCGGGTGAATGGTCAACGTCCAGAAATTGCCCTCATCCTCCAGCGAAATCTCACCGGCGACGGACGCAATCGGGGCGCGGTTCTTCGGCACACGTGCCTCAAACAGCTCCTGAACACGCGGCAAACCACCGGTAATGTCACCACCGACACCACCCTGGTGGAACGTACGCATGGTCAGCTGAGTACCCGGCTCACCAATGGACTGGGCAGCGACGATACCTACAGCTTCACCAATGTCCACCAGCTTGCCGGTGGCCATGGACTTGCCGTAGCACTTCGCGCACACACCCGTCGGGGTCTGGCAGGTCAGCACGGAGCGGACCTTGATCTCGGTGATGCCGGCTTCCACGAGTGCGTCAATACGCTCCTCAGTGAGGTCCTCACCAGCAGCGACGACTACATTTCCGTTCGCGTCAGCAGCATCAGATGCCAGCACGCGACCGGACACGGAGGTCTCAATGAGGTCGTGCCGGACAAACTTCTTGTCCTTGTCCGTTCCTGTCGCTTCTGCGACAGGAACCTTGACGCCCTGGTGGGTGCCACAGTCCTCTTCGCGGACGATGACATCCTGCGCCACGTCAACGAGACGACGGGTGAGGTAGCCGGAGTCAGCGGTACGCAGAGCCGTATCGGCCAGGCCCTTACGGGAACCGTGGGAGTTGTTGAAGTACTCCATCACGGACAGGCCTTCACGGAAGGAGGTCTTGATCGGGCGGGTGATGTACTCACCACGGGAGTTCACAACCATGCCCTTCATGCCGGCCAGTGTCCAGATCTGGCGCATGTTACCGGCAGCACCGGACTTCACGATCATCGGGATCGGGTTATCATCCGGGTAGAGGTCCTCCACAGCCTGACCCACCTTGTTGGTGGCGTCCTGCCACAGCTCCACCAGACGGTCGTAACGGTTCTCCTCGGTCAGAGCACCTTTCTCCCAGAACTTACGCTCAATGGTCGCGGCCTCGCGCTCGTACTCTTCCAGGATCTCTTCCTTGTTCGGAAGAACCAGAACGTCAGACATGGCAATGGTGATGCCGGAGCGGGTAGCCCAGTAGAAGCCGGCGTCCTTCAGCTTGTCCATCGTCTGAGCGACGGTGATCATCGGGTACTTCTCCACCATCGACTGGATGATGTCGCCGAGCAGCACCTTGCCAGCACCGCCACCCTTACGCACCATGGCGCCTTCCTGGTACGGGAAGTTGAACGGCAGCATCTCGTTGAACATGATGCGGCCAAGGGTAGTGTCAGCCGTCCAGGCCTGCCCCTTCTCCCAACCATCGGGGAACTGCTCAGCCTCAATCTCCACCGTCGGGCGGAGGTGGCTGATGCGTACCTTGATCGGTGCCTGCAGGCCAAGAACTCCACGGTCGTAGGCCATGATGGCCTCGCGGTGGTCAGTGTAAGTTCCACGTGCCGGCCCGTTTTCGTCGGCAGGAGCGTAAGCGCCCTCGCCGCCGATCTCGTGCTCGCCCTTTTCCATGGTGAGGAAGTACAGGCCCGTCACCATGTCCAGGCGCGGCATAGCCAGTGGCTTACCGGATGCCGGGGACAGGATGTTGTTGGAGGACAGCATGAGAATGCGGGCCTCTGCTTGAGCCTCAGCGGACAGCGGCAGGTGAACAGCCATCTGGTCACCGTCGAAGTCAGCGTTGAACGCCTCACATGCCAGCGGGTGCAGCTGGATAGCCTTACCCTCAACCAGCACCGGCTCGAAGGCCTGAATACCCAGGCGGTGCAGCGTCGGTGCGCGGTTGAGCAGCACCGGGTGCTCAGCAATTGCCTCTTCGAGGACGTCCCACACCTCAGGGCGCTGGCGCTCCACCATGCGCTTCGCGGACTTGATGTTCTGCGCGTAGTCATTGTCCACCAGGCGCTTCATCACAAACGGCTTGAACAGCTCAAGTGCCATCAGCTTCGGCAGACCACACTCGTGCATCTTCAGCTGCGGGCCGACGATAATCACGGAACGACCGGAGTAGTCCACGCGCTTACCCAGCAAGTTCTGACGGAAGCGACCCTGCTTGCCCTTCAGCAAGTCAGACAAGGACTTCAGCGGGCGGTTACCCGGACCAGTGACCGGGCGGCCACGACGGCCATTGTCAAACAGCGCGTCAACGGATTCCTGCAGCATGCGCTTCTCGTTGTTCACGATGATCTCTGGTGCACCCAGATCGATCATGCGCTTCAAACGGTTGTTGCGGTTGATCACGCGACGGTACAGGTCATTCAGGTCAGAGGTGGCAAAGCGGCCACCATCGAGCTGAACCATCGGGCGCAGCTCCGGCGGGATCACCGGGATAGCGTCCAGAATCATGCCAGCCGGATCGTTGCCAGAACGCTGGAAAGCAGCGACAACCTTCAGGCGCTTCAGAGCACGAACCTTCTTCTGGCCCTTGCCTTCAGCAATGATGGTGCGCAGTTCCTCAGACTCAGCATCCAGGTCGAAGTTACGGATGAGAGTCTGGATCGCCTCAGCGCCCATGCCACCGGTGAAGTAATCCTCGTAGCGGTCAACGAGCTCCTCATACAGGTTCTCATCAATAATCATCTGCTTCGGAGCGAGCTTGATGAAGGTGTTCCAGATCTCATCCAGGCGCTCGACTTCGCGCTCGCCAGCCTCGCGCATGTGCTGCATTTCCTTGTCAGCAGCGTTCTGTACCTTCTTGCGGGCAGACGCATTGGCGCCCTCCGCCTCCAGCGCAGCGAGGTCTTCCTCGAGCTTCTGGGCACGATCAGCAATATCAGCCTCGGTGTCCTGCTCGACTTCCTTCTTCTCCAGGATCATCTCAGCCTCGAGAGTGGACATGTCATTATGACGTGCCTCCTCATCGACAGAGGTGATGATGTTGGCGGCGAAGTAAATGATGCGCTCAAGATCCTTCGGAGCCAGATCCAACAGGTAGCCCAGGCGGGAGGGCACACCCTTGAAGTACCAGATGTGCGTGACCGGAGCAGCCAGCTCAATGTGGCCCATGCGCTCACGGCGCACCTTGGACTTGGTCACCTCAACACCACAGCGTTCACAAATAATGCCCTTGTAGCGGACACGCTTGTACTTACCGCAGGAGCACTCCCAGTCACGGGTGGGGCCGAAGATGCGCTCACAGAAGAGGCCATCCTTCTCCGGCTTCAGCGTGCGGTAGTTAATTGTCTCCGGCTTCTTCACCTCGCCGTGGGACCAGCGGCGGATGTCATCAGCAGTGGCCAGGCCGATGCGGAGCTCATCGAAGAGGTTTACGTCAAACACGTAAAAGTTCCTTTTCAGTAGTTTTTATGAGTTCTAGTTGCTTTGAGGTGTTCGTCGATAAGCCATTTCGCTTATCGACGTCTCACCTACGCCGTATCAGCCGCAGACCCCTCATCACGGGACAGGTTGATACCTAGGGAAGATCCGGCCTGGTCATACTCATCATCGTCGCCGGACAGCTCCATCGGCGTGCCATCCGTGGACAGAACCTCCACGTTCAAGCACAGCGACTGAAGCTCCTTGAGCAACACCTTGAAGGACTCCGGAATACCCGGATCTGGGATGTTGTCACCCTTCACGATGGCCTCGTACACCTTCACACGACCCACCACGTCATCCGACTTAATGGTCAGAAGCTCCTGCAGGGTGTAGGCCGCACCGTATGCCTGCATTGCCCACACCTCCATCTCGCCGAAGCGCTGGCCACCGAACTGGGCCTTACCGCCCAGCGGCTGCTGCGTAATCATGGAGTACGGACCAGTGGAACGCGCGTGAATCTTCTCATCCACGAGGTGGTGCAGCTTGAGCATGTACATGTAGCCGACGGAAATCGGGTACTTGAACGGTTCGCCCGAGCGTCCGTCGAAAAGCACAGTCTTGCCATCCGCATCCACCATCACATCACCGTCACGGTTCGGCTTGGTGTTAGCCAGCAGGCCAGCAATCTCATCGTTGGTTGCACCGTCGAACACCGGGGTAGCGGTCAACGACTCAGCCGGCACGTCATAAAGGTGCTCCGGCAGGGTCTCCAGCAGCTTCGCGTTCTTCGGATCGTCCGGGTTCACAGTCCAACCAGCCTTAGCCAGCCAGCCCAGGTGGACCTCAAGGACCTGACCAATGTTCATACGACGCGGCACACCGTGGGTGTTCAAAATAATGTCTACCGGGGTGCCGTCAGCCATGAACGGCATGTCTTCCTGCGGCAGAATCTTGCCCACAACACCCTTGTTGCCGTGGCGGCCAGCCATCTTATCGCCGTCTTGGATCTTGCGCTTCTGAGCAACGTAGACACGAATCATCTCGTTGACGCCCGGGCTCAGATCATCATCGTCCTCGCGCGAGAAGCGACGAACCGCGATGACCTTACCGGTCTCACCGTGCGGAACCTTCAGGGAGGTATCGCGCACCTCACGTGCCTTCTCACCGAAGATGGCGCGCAGCAGGCGCTCCTCCGGAGTCAGCTCGGTCTCACCCTTCGGGGTGACCTTACCCACGAGGATGTCACCGTCGCGGACATCTGCACCGATGCGGATGATGCCTCGCTCGTCCAGGTCCTTCAGCACATCCTCGGAGACGTTCGGGATCTCACGCGTGATCTCCTCAGCACCCAGCTTGGTGTCACGAGCATCAATCTCGTGCTCCTCAATGTGCACGGAAGTCAGGATGTCCTGCTCCACCACACGCTGGTTCAGAATGATGGCGTCCTCGTAGTTGTGGCCCTCCCACGGCATGAATGCCACGAGCAGGTTCGTACCCAGCGCCATCTCACCGTTCTTGGTGCCCGGGCCATCAGCGATAACCTGGCCAGCCTCAACACGGTCACCCGCAGACACAATCGGAGTCTGGTTGTAGCAGGTGCCCTGGTTGGTGCGCTCGAAGGTGCGCAGCAGGTAGGACTCACGGTGACCATCATCTTCGTAGATAGTGATCACGTCACCGGAGACATCTTCGACGACGCCGGCGTTCTTAGCGATGACAATATCACCTGCGTCATACGCCGCACGCAGCTCCGTACCAGTGGCCACGTATGCAGCATCCGAACGCAGCAGCGGCACAGCCTGCTTCTGCATGTTCGCACCCATGAGCGCGCGGTTCGCGTCATCGTGCTCGAGGAACGGAATCATCGCCGTTGCCACAGACACCATCTGACGCGGGGAAATATCAATGTAATCAACGCTCTTGGCGCCAACAACACCGATATCGCCGTCCTTCAGACGGACCTCAATACGCTCTTCCGTGATGTTGCCGTTCTTATCGCGGGCAGTAGCAGCCTCAGCAACTGCGTAACGGTCTTCCTCATCAGCGGTGAGGTAATCAATCTGGTCCGTGACCTTACCGTCAACGACCTTCTGGTACGGCGTCTCAATGAAACCAAACGGATTCACACGAGCGTAAGAAGACAGAGCACCAATCAGACCAATGTTCGGGCCTTCCGGAGTCTCAATCGGGCACATGCGGCCGTAGTGGGACGGGTGAACGTCTCGGACCTCGATGCCTGCACGCTCACGGGACAGACCGCCCGGGCCAAGCGCGGACAGACGACGCTTGTGCGTCAGGCCAGACAGGGAGTTGTTCTGGTCCATGAACTGCGACAGCTGCGAAGTACCAAAGAACTCACGGATCGCCGCGGACACCGGGCGCACGTTAATCAGGGAGGTCGGAGTGATGGACTCCGCATCCTGGGTGGTCATGCGCTCACGAACCACGCGTTCCATACGGGACAGACCAACACGCACCTGGTTCTGCACCAGCTCACCCACGGTACGCAGACGACGGTTACCAAAGTGGTCAATGTCATCAGTATTGATCGGGATGACCACGCCCTCCGGGGAGGTCATCTCACGCTCACCAGCGTGCAGGCGCACGAGGTACTCCAGCGTGGTAGCAATGTCCTCTTCCGTCAGTGTCAGTTCACCATCGTGGTCACCGCCCAGACCGAGTTTGCGGTTGACCTTGTAACGGCCTACTCGCGCGAGGTCGTAGCGCTTCGGCTGGAAGAATGCGTTCTCCAGCAGAGCCTGCGCCAGATCACGCGTCGGCTGCTCACCCGGACGCTGCTTGCGGTAAATCTCCAGCAGAGCCTCATCGGTATTAGCAACACCATCATTTTCCAGCGTGGACATCATGATCTCGGAGAAGCCAAAGCGCTCCTTGATCTGAGCCTCAGTCCAGCCCAGTGCCTTCAGCAACACAGTCACCGGCTGACGGCGTTTACGGTCAATACGCACACCAACCGTGTCACGCTTATCCACGTCAAATTCCAGCCACGCACCACGTGACGGAATCACCTTCACGGCGTGCAGCGGACGCTCCGTAGACTTATCGATGGTCTCATCGAAATACACACCCGGGGAACGCACCAGCTGGGAGACGATAACGCGCTCCGTGCCGTTAACAATGAACGTGCCCTTGTCCGTCATCAACGGGAAATCACCGATGAAGACAGTCTGAGACTTAATCTCCTGGGTGTCATTGTTAATAAACTCCGCCGTCACATACAGCGGCGCGGAGTAGTTAATGTCCTTGTCCTTGCACTCGTCGATCGTGTACTTCACGTCTTCGAAGCGCGGCTCAGACAGAGACAAGCTCATGTTGCCGGAGTAATCCTGGATCGGGGAGAGCTCCTCGAGGATGTCCTCGAGCCCCGACGTAATGCGGGCATCATCCCCGCGCTCGGCAGCCTGGCGCTCACGCCATTCCGACGTGCCGACGAGCCAGGCGAAGGATTCAAGTTGAACATCAAGGAGTCCGGGCAGAGCAATAGGCTCGTCGATCTTAGCGAACGAGTAACGCTCCGGAGCTCCGGGAATAGTGGCCACCGATTTGGTCTGGCGGGAGACTGCCAAGATGGGTCCTTCCAGCACCTCACGCGGGTCTTACATACGGCGCTATATGCAAGCATTCCCGCTGGATAATTAGCATTTCTTTGATAGTGGAATTCCCGTCCCCTAGAAAGCACAAAACCACCTTGTCAAACCGACTTTTTCTGTCGTTGTACCAAGGTTTACTTTTGGGCACCGGTGACGGCTTCCAGCGCAAGGAGACAGCTTATACCCCCAGTAGCCGTTTGTAAAGCGCTTAACCGGACCGCAACAATCCGTTATCGTTCCGTCACTTTCGCGTGGGACCTTACCACCCAATCCCGAATGCGCCACAACCCCTCGGCGTGTTACGCATCCAGTTTCCGGTCTGACTTCCGGTGGCCGCCCCTTGGGCGGCCACCACCCGGCCGGAACGCCCCCACCAATCCGAGAAGAACCAGCGCCCCACCCACACCAAGAACCACCCACGTCACGGTCTGGGAGATCGCCTGCGTCACATCCGTCAGTTGCTCCGCCAGGCCCACCTGCTGGGCTTCATCCATCACCGCGTCGTAGGATACGACATCCTGGACTCGGTTCCCCTCACGGTCGACATAGTAGTCAGACACCCGCTCCGTCATCCCCACGACCAACCCGGTGACCTGGTCCACCGTAAACGTCCGCGATGCCTCATGGTGCAAAAACGCCTGGCCCCCACCCTGCCCTGGCGATGTCGTGATCGTGTTCGCCATAGCGGCATACAACGTGGCCACATTCACCGGCGCCACCTCCTGCGTGAAGGTATAAACTTTTCGCTCACCAATCTCGCCTTCCCCCGTAAAGACCGCCGGAACCGCCTTGCGCAGAGTCGGCTCAAAGACCTCATAGTCCTGCTGCTGCACATCCGACGGGAATTTCAGCCACACCCCCTCAACCGGCACAACTTCCTCCGGCATCACCATCACCGTGCTCAACTTTGCCGGCGCCACAAACTCCCCCGTTTTACGGTCCATCTCCAACGACCATGTCGCCGCCGAAATCAGATTCTCCAAATCATCGGCCTTGTCCTCCCGCCGCACCGTGTCCCCAATACGCAGCGCCGCCACCTCATCCGTCGCCGGATTTTGCACCGTCATATGCAACTGGCGCGTCACCGCCGTGGTGTCCTCCCCCACCTTCGCCTGCGGGTCCTTCAACGTCCACGTGGTCTTATCCAAGTTCAACGGGAACCGCGCATCACCATTCAAAAACGCCGGCGCCACCAACCCCGCCGCAACCAACGCCAAACCCAGACCAACGAGGAAAGCAGAAAGAATACGGGACTTTGGAAGCATGCCAGCGAGTTTACGGGTTAAACATTCAGAAGCGTTAAGGGTGGTTGCTGCGGACTGTTCTCTGCTCACTCATCCGCGCCGCCGCTGTCGCCGGGCTCTGCTCCATCCAGTTCTTCGCACGGCCTTACTTGGTGCGGCGGGTCTTACCATGAGCGTGAGCCCGTCAAAGTCCGTCGGCACCCAGTCGTGGCGGTGCGTCCGAAACTCCATTCCTTGCTCATTGTTGGCGGAATACACCATGAGCGCACGTCCATCGCGGACCAGCTCGGTTGTCCTATCCCACAGCAAATCGCGCACGCGTGCCGATGGCGCGCCGACGAACGTGCCAGGTGCGAGCTCCGTCAGCCACTTGGTTAGGTCCCCGCGCAAACCGGCAGGGCACGCCGTTACTACTAGAACAATCACGTGAGCGTCTCGTGTTCTGCCCAGTTCACACCCGATGCAATAACTTCGAGCTCGCTCCACAACAGCAGCTCAGCATCACTGAAGGGCTCCTCCTCGGGCACGTCCATCACGTATTTCAGGTCGCGCACCATGCGCTGCATGAGTCGCTTTTGGACGACCGCGTCCCTCACCATTCTCCGCACGGTTACCGAGGGCAACCCTTCCCCACTGGCAACGGCATCGAACGCCGCAGGAATCGCAATTTCCGCCTTATACAGGTCAGCAATGTCATAGACGAAAGAGCGATCAGTGCCGGTGTGAATAACACCAAGCGCAGGAATGAATCCCATGCCAGCTATAACGGCATGAGCGATGCCATAAAGAGCTGCACTCGCCGCGGTTAACGCTTGGTTGATCGGGGTAGAGGAATCAAAGTCATTCGGGTCATAACTCCTGCGGTCCCAGTACACACCGGTACGAGCCGCCTCAGCTGCATAGACCTTCTTCATGCGAGCCCCTTCCCTGCCCCTGAGCTTTGCCATGGACAGCCCAGTGAGATCCTCGCCGGGGAACCGTAAGCTGTACATCCGTTTTGCGCAGTCCAGCCTTTTTCTTTGGTGTGATACGACTGCAGCCTGAAGCTCCGCCATGCGGGAGGACTTCGCAGGGGGTCGGCCACTGGCGTAGTAACGGACGCCCCGCTCCCCCACCCAGACAGTTGACGTCCCGGCGTCGCCGAGCAGCGCCATCGCTGCATAGGTGATGCGGGTTCCCGGTCCGAGGAGGAGCACCGCCAGTTGAGTAGCAGGCACATGCGCCACTCCCCGCTGATCGGTGATTGTGAGCGCATTGCCGTCACGGTTGATCGTCGCACGCTCAACATAAAGGAATGAGACTCGATCACCCATCTGCGCTAAGGCATGCCGGGTGATCGGGAGTTCCTGCGGTGTCGCCACTTTATTTCACCGGCGCCAACGTCAGTAGGCCACAGCCATAAGCACGGGCACGCCCGATACCATCAGTCAACGCGCGCCGCAGCGCCTCCGCATCGGTGATCTCAAGCGTGCCGGAAAAACGTGCTTTCGCGATGCGCACCTTATTGCGGGAACTACGTGTCTCTTTTCCTTTTCCAAACACATCCGTCCACCGCTCCGTCACCATTGGAATGTCACTAATGGCCCAACGAGAGCGCTCTTCATCAGAACATTCATCTTCAATTTGCGGGGCAAGCGCAAAACCATGTCGCCCTGCCTGTTTGTACAACCAGCCAAGTTGATGTCGGACTGAAACATGCGCCTTAACTTTTCCGCGCTTCCCATTTGGTTCCGAATACGTGGGATTCCCGACGATCTCGAAATGCCAGCGCTGCCCCTTCATCAGGGAATTTAAGAAACGGTCATAGTCGGCGCTCTGCGCTGGGCGGCTATCCCAACCTGCTTGTTCCACGATGAGAGCACCCGTGGGCTTCTCCGGCCCAACGATGTACAACACAGATTCGTGGTCTTGGGTGTCTACGCGCCACAACACTCGTCCGTCATTATCTGCAATGTCCGGCGGGAAGGATGCCCGTACAGCAGCGTGCATAGCCTGGGGATTCGTGAGGAGCTTCCGCCCATTTCTCCGCGCTGGGTTGATTGAGATTCGTGTCAGCGTGCTCATGCCTGCACCACCGTTTCAAAGTAGATATCCCGGGGTGATGTGTGTTCCTTCCCCTCAGGGTTGTGCATCTCTACGTCATCGCATCGGATAACGTCACGCCACCCGTAACGGCGGTGTTGCGGGTCAAAGGACAACGGGACATCCTGGCGGGGCACGCCACCTTGCTCGGCTGGCAATGCGTCCCGGTAGAGAGCCAACGAAACATTTTTGGGCGACTGCCTCTTGTGTTGGGCAGTGGCATACCAGGTGCCATGCTCTCGAAGTGCCTGCTCCCCAGAAGTGTCAACGATCCCAACAACAAGACCCGGATGCACCGGACACGAACGACGCCCCATGAACAGTGGAAATGCTGGGGACTTCAATGCGTCGGCGATGTTTTCCAACAGAGCTCGATCATCTGATTCCACAGCAACCAGGAATGCAGCGTCCGAAAGAAAATAACGCCTGACAACATTATTCTTGCTTGTTGTCTTCGTTCCCCGAAAGTATGCTGTCTGGAAATCCCGCAGAAGACTGCCCGATTGGTCGACGCGGACTGCCATCTTCAAAGCCGCAAGATCTTCGATCTCATCTGTACGACGTCGACCTTGCGCCGCAGCAATGAGACCTACGATCCCGGACTTCGTGGGGGTGGTTGCAGTTGCTCGGGTTTTAAACCGGGACTCATCACCCCAGGACTGCATCGGCCCCTTTAAAAGGAGTAACAGTGAGTGAGACACTAGTTATCACCCGCGAGGCTCTTCAGCTCACCGGCAACACGATCGATGAGTTCTGTCAACGTGGTCTTCTCAGCGAGCCCCTCGAAAGGCTCTGCAAGATCACCCAAACCAAGCACGAAGGCTGCTTGTGGCTTGAAGCCGTAGACCTCCTGCACGTCGTGTGCCTCCTGTGCGAGGCGTGCCGCTGCAACAGAGCGACGAGACTTTGCTTCAACCTTGGCTCCCGACTCGAACTCGAAGGTGTCGGAGGCCTCCTCGAGCACTGGAGTTTCAAAAGCATTGACCAAGGACACTGGGCGCGTGTCACGAATAGCGACGTACACCAGCTCAGGCAGGGTCTGGTTCGCAAAGGTGTTGATCTTGCCGGTGGGCATCGATGCAATGAAGGCCTCGATGAACTGCGTTGCAGCCTGACGTGCCACCTTGGCGGAGCCCAAGTTCTCTTCCAGTCCCTTCAGGTTGACGGTTGCATACCGGTATAGGGTGGAAGACATCATCTGGACAGTGTCAATCATGGCTGCGCCCGTCATTTTGTCTTCTTCATTGAGATCATCGACCCCTGTGAAATAGTCAAAATCCGGAGTGGACTTGTGTATCCCGATGGCGTGTGCAACCTGGACTGCAGCATCGACGTTATACTCTGGGTCTTTCGCAAGCATGCGGCCGAACATGGCCATATCCACGGAGCGGTCCTTATTCAGAATGTCCTTGGCTTGGTTCTTCGTCAGTTTTGCATCACCGCGCGCGAGGAGCTCCTCGACCGCGCGGTTGATTTGTTGCTGGCTGAGGAAGATGAGGACGGTCGTACGAGGGTACGGGTTGTGTTCCGGCGCATCCTCCTCGACTTTCTTCGGTTTCTTGTCTACTTCGGTTGTGATGTCCGCTGCGTTGAACAGCTTCTCGCTCCGCGCAATGGCCTCAGATTGCTCAAGCCCCTTAGCCTCAAGTAGCTTTGCAATCTTTTCCGGCAGGCGCTTCGAACGGTCACCAATCTGTTCGCTATCAAACTGGTTCTTGAAGTAATGCCGAATTGCTCGTTTCCAGGATTGCGAGGACACACGTTGGCGAGGAACACCACCAAAAACCGCAGTCTTCGGCGCGCCGGTGTCATCGCGGTTGATCAGGGACGGCGGGATGGTCTGGAGTGCGTGGATATCAATGATGAGGGACATGAGTTTGCCTTTCTAGTTGGTGGTGGAGGGGAGATCCGAAGATTCAGATTCCGTGAGTGGTGAGTCTTGCTGGGATGGGCGGGGCATTCCGACTGCATAATCGCGCCCCCAACGTAGGAGAACGCCGTCACGACGAGCCGGGTACTGGAGACTACGGAGATCAGCCGCAAGCGCGCCATAATCGAACGCGAGCTTTTCTCCTTTCAAGAGAGAGACCAGCGTGCGCAAATGAATCAGACGCGACGCTTCTTCACGGGCCGTCTGCATAGCGTCAAAACGAGCTTTGAGGGATCCCGAATCGCTGATACCTTGCAGTCGGCCACAGGCCATTGCGAAGGTACGATCTTCAGAATGTGCCGGTGTGGTGGCGCTTTGCATTTGCAGTGCAAAGAGCGTGAGTGCGTAGTACGCCGCAGATTCGGACGGCGAGGGCGCATCACCACGGCCGAGCTCCCCCTCGCTGAGCGGCGGGTTAAGGGTGCTCAGGACACGCTGGAGAGCAAGCGGATCAGTTCCGAACTTTCGTGCCGCACTCTTACGCAACTCGGCTAAAACCCGGCGTGCTTCACTGCCCTCGATTGATTCGGGCCGTTCAAGGTAGTTCGTCTGCAATCGGTTCGCCGTGTTTGCGACACTGAACCGAAGGTTTGGTGCACTCATGACTGGCTGCCTTTCTGTCGCAGTTCTCTTTCTTCTCTTTCATGTTCACGTAGGAGGGGAAGATCTTGGGCTACTTGGTATTGCAGGCTGCGATACAGTGCCCCAGTGCTGTACACTCGGCCAGCCCCGCCTTTACCGCCATCAATGACACGGCCGATGAGAGCTTTCTGTCCAGCTCCGCGCACTGCTTCGTCAGCAATATGGAAAAGGTGCTCGCGGATCTGCTTCTGCCAGAAAGCGGCCTCCTCTTCTATGTTTTCGAGGTCCAGACCGCGCAGCCAATTGATAAATAGTGGCTCTAAGACGGTGTATAGGCGATCCGCTGCATCCGTATCGAAGATGTACTTGCCCCCGGCGGCCACAGCGAGCTGTCCAACAAACTTGCCGAGCGTTTTCGCAGCGTTACGGGTGGCATCGGCGGCGTCTCTAACATACTGTCGGTGGACCCGAGAGATGCTGTCATCTTGCAATAATGATAGGGGCAGACCAATGCTGCCAGTGATCACCGCGACAATAGACACCTTTTTCGGTTCTTGGTATCCCATGGATACGATGCTGACATCTGCAATTTCGTTTGATCCCTGTTCCCGTGCGATATTGGAGAAATTAAGCAGGGTTGCAGGTCGAGTCGGTACATTGCTCCTGCTTGTTAACCCGGAGTCCACCTCAGAAACAAGCAATGCGTCGAGTGACCGCCACATAGTGCGTTGTGCATCGTACGGTTTGGGGAAGATGCCCGACTGGGCTTTCTTCTGCTTTTCGCGATAAATATAAGGTGTCATTGGGTCCTCAAGCACGTTTTTCCCACCGTCGGGGATTTGGTCGCCGATGCTGACCAACACTGCTCCTACTCGGTTCCCCTCCGGGAAGAGGCGAATTCTTCGAGACTGCCAAGTGGCCAAGTCAGCGGCCCCTTGTGGTTGAACGGCTAGGGGTTTATCTAGTTTGCCTGTGCGATCATTGCGCTGCGCAGCTGTATCAGCCTCTCGCTCCCACACCGGTAGGTCTTCTGCAGCCTCATCAGCAAGGACCTGCGGAGTGGTGTTAAGCAGAAGTGTTTCCAGAAGCGAACGCCCCCGGATGACAGTTCCACCGGTCATGCCCGCCCAGCCGAGGCCGCTGGCAAAACCTTTGCCGTTTTCCACCCGTGGATCTCCGATAACGCCCGATTTGATCCCTGCGTAGTCATACGCCTGGGTATGGATAAGCCATCGCGCTGCTTCATCAAACGCTAAGAAGCTGCGACCTTCGTGCGTGCGCATGGTGAAGTAGTCGCCCTTAGAATCTGGCACGATGAGAGAGACTGGCTTTCGAGTGGCCGTAGTGGTGTCAAGATTGGCTACTTGCATGAAAGGCTTCTCGGGGTCAAACAGTTCGAAGCGATGCCGGTAGCTGTCTAAATACTCCAATACCCGATCGTCCCGGTTCTGTTCAATCAGCTCCTTTCGTTTCGCAATGAACCACTGCTCCCAACTTGGTGAATCTTCCGGGCTACCGCGGTGAGCCCGCCAGAAAATAGCCAGTAGTACACGCAACACTGCGTAATCCTGAGTCGGGGAATCCCCGAGGACTTGGATGGGGGTCGCCGTGCCGTCGAAAATTTGGCGGATGCTCAGTTTGTCGGGCCCCGTCGCAGTCACGCAGATTATCCACGGCTGATCAAGCAGGTTGAACGACGGATGATTATCCGGTTGTCTCACTCCAATTTCTCCTTCCTTCTTGTATTAGCGGGTCTTGTCATCTCGGATGTTAGGAACCATGCGCGACATACCATCAAGACTTATCGCTCAAAATTTCGATTCCGAGCTCTGAGGTGTACCTCACTGTGAACCGCCCCAAGACTGCCTCCCCGTCCCCATCAAGAGGCAGAGCTAACTGACCTTTGAGCAAATAGTGCTTGTTCCACGCCATGGGTGTTTGTTGTTCCAACGACCCAACTACGTCCTCAAAATCCGTGTCCTCCCGAGCCATTCGCGTTGGAAGCCGAACGGTACTTGACGCCAGGTGGAACGCCTGGCGGTAATTAAGTTCGGGATCACCAGTGATCATCCAGTCGGTGCCCAGTGGCACGTACTCCTCCGCATCACCAGAGATGGGAATAACCTCAACTGCCGGCTCAGCGTCGCGCACTTGCGCCGCACCCGCTTCTTCTTTCCCGAGGGCGAAGGCAGCCTGTTTTTGATCACCGAACAGATCGCTCAGTTTCGTGCACCCGTGAGGCGATGGAATGCGGAAGCTCTTCGATCGACCATGCGCTCTCTGCACCCGCCCATCTTCATCAACAAGTGCTTTCTCCCATTCCTCCATCCACTCCGCGGGAATGTCTTGTTCGGCGGCATAGACCTGACGCACAAGCTCAGCTACATCATTCGGACGTCTAAACGTCGTGGGCAAATGGAGGATGGTTGAAAGCAGAACCTTCGCCCCGTAGATGGTTTCAGCTCCCGAATTGAGAACTGGGCAAGGGGTCTGGGACTCGATCCCTCGGACAAACACTTTCGGTTCCCATACCAGTTGCGGGCGGTCAGTCTTCGGGCGATCATGCCTATGCAAACGCCCAATACGCTGAATAATCAGGTCCATCGGGGCAATGTCAGTGACTAGGACATCAGCGTCGATATCGAGGCTCTGCTCCGCCACCTGAGTGGCAACCACGATCTTTCGATCTGGCCTCCCCGCACCGCGGTGGGCGTCGGGACCGAGCTCCCCACGCAAGCGGTCTTCCTTCTCTGAACGCTCCCAGGCCATGAATCCCGCGTGGTGCAACTCAACTTCGTCAGGATAAGACTGCTTTAAGGCACTGTATGTTTCTTGGGCTCGCGCAATGGTGTTGCAGATAATGAGGGCCACGCCGCCATCCTCAAGCACATCTCCAATGCGCTGCTGAAGAGCATCGAGCGAATCATCGATAACCTCCATTGTTGCTTCGAGGTTCGTGGGGCTAGGTTCGGGCGCGAGGTTTCGCTGCCCCGATTCGGAGGCCACGGTAATGAGCGGATACGCATTCGAAGGCTCCGCGATTTCCCGACCGGAGAAAGCCTTGACCAGTGCGTTTCTGCGCTCGGGCGGCAGCGTCGCAGACATCATGATGACTGTCACGCCGTACTCCGCCAGCCATTCAAGAGTAGTTTCAAGGTAGTCAGAGGTATACGTGTCAAATGCATGGACCTCGTCGAAAATAATGATTTTTCCCGCCAACGCGACATGGCGCAGCATCGAATACCGCTGTTGCAACGCCATCATGAGCACCTGGTCAACAGTTCCCACAACCACATTTGAGAGCAGACCGCGACGCCGCCCACTCATCCACGAACTGGCAACAACGTTTTCACCAGCTGGACCGTCCTCCCCAATACCCCGGAATCGCAACTCCCGGAAAGACTGAGCCAATTGGTTCTTTGAATGAGCCAGGTAGAGAGATGAAACAGCACCTGATTCAGTGGTGTTTTCAGCCCAAGCGATAGTCCGCTCGAGCAAACCATTAGCCGTGGCCATCGTGGGCGCTGCGAAATAAATTCCCTGGGCATCGGTGGAATTCGCAATGATGTGCGCCGCAGCTAGGGCGGCCTCCGTCTTTCCTACACCAGTTTCAGCTTCAAGAATAATCAAGGAGGGTTCGGTAACCTTCTTAGCAGCCTCGGCCATCGCCACCTGGACGCTTCTCGCGCGATAGTTTTCAGGCCAGTCAAAAGAGCTTTGATATTGCTTGTCAACATCACCGTCCACCACCCTGCCATGCCACGGACCCGTTATGTCCGTTGCTTGCATGCCGGCACGAATGCGATCTTTCTGACTCCCAGAGACCACCATGGGAAATGCATCGGCGTTGGATGCAATCCAGTCAGCAATGACGACGAGCCCGGTGAGCAACTGCATCACCGCAGCGTGCGGTCTTGCCCGCACTTTCAGTGCTTCCAGCGTCGGTCCTACCTCCGTGGCGTCGGCCATGGAATCCAGCAGCTCAGCATGCACCTCTCGCCATTCGCGAGAGTAGTCACCCAAGATCGTCTCTGCGTGATCCTGCTCCTCACCTGAAGATGGAATACCGTGGTGCGCGTCGGAAACAGAAGCGATCCACTCTGCACTGTGCTTGTCAAACCCCAGATCCATAAGCCAGTCCTTGATCAGAAGTCCGGAACAGATATTGTGCGGCAGTCGACTAACCGTTTCTTCCAAACCACTCATGCGCAATGGAAGACCAGCATCCGACAGGGTAGAAATGAGATGCTCGAATCCTCCCCTTCTTTCCACTTGAGTCTGGAATTTGAGGCAGGCCTTGCCCACGTCGTGGGTCCCCGCAAGCCAGACATACAGATCCCGTACTTGCTCATCAGTAAGATCCAAGCCTTCTGACAACCTGCGCTTCAGAGGTTTCGCTACCCAGGTGTCGTAAACCACTGCAGCCACCCCAGCAGCATCCATGAGGTGCTGAGGAAGGCTAAGGCTTCCGCTTTCGTCCCCCGATTTTGCCCACAACGCCCGAGATCGTTCACTGAATTTTGGGGGATCAAGAAGCCCTCGAAGAGATTCTCCGAAAAGCGGGATGTTGTGTCGTCCCTCCATGGTCTTCTCCTTGATAGAGGCAGGCAGTGCGGTGATCATCAGTTTTGTACAAAGTCTCACAGTCAGCGAGACCTAAACTTTCAAGCTCAAAGCAAACACTGACTTTGGTTTGCTTTGTCAATTACCGGTAATTAGCCTATGCACTTTTCGTGAGATATATCCCTGCTTTTTGCGATTCGCTCACATCCCCACGTAAGCGAGGTAACATCGGGTTGGGCTTTAAGTTGTCCCAATTTAGAGTGGACAGTCACTCCCCCTCCAGTTCAGGGAGGGTGTTCCCCGCGTAAGCGGGGATGAGCCCATCCCGCATCCTGAACGGTCGCGTGATAGATAGTGTTCCCCGCGTAAGCGGGGATGAGCCCAATGCCGGTGTGGTCACGTTCAACAGCCCACAGTGTTCCCCGCGTAAGCGGGGATGAGCCTCGGGCCGGTTGATTTCGTGAGCCACGCCGGGGGTGTTCCCCGCGTAAGCGGGGATGAGCCCTCGTCGGCATCAATCACTCCTGTCAACCTGGAGTGTTCCCCGCGTAAGCGGGGATGAGCCCAGTAGCACCTCGTCGGCTGCCGCCGGGGCGCCGTGTTCCCCGCGTAAGCGGGGATGAGCCCATGAAGGCCGTCGCGCAGATGTTCGACGCACAGTGTTCCCCGCGTAAGCGGGGATGAGCCCTCCTACGAATGCATGATCTGCCTGGACCGGACGTGTTCCCCGCGTAAGCGGGGATGAGCCCACCGCAGCCCCAATGTTCCGCTGCGCCTGCTTAGTGTTCCCCGCGTAAGCGGGGATGAGCCCCGCGGCCCGAATAGCATGCCCCTCCGAAAACCGTGTTCCCCGCGTAAGCGGGGATGAGCCCCGTGAAATGGCAATGGTGGATCGACGCACCTTGTGTTCCCCGCGTAAGCGGGGATGAGCCCCGCGCCGACCAGCGCTCTTTCGACGCATGGGCGTGTTCCCCGCGTAAGCGGGGATGAGCCCACCGCATAACAGGGGACGAAAAACACACGCCGGTGTTCCCCGCGTAAGCGGGGATGAGCCGCCTTGAAGCTCACCAGCGGTTTTACCGTCCGTGTGTTCCCCGCGTAAGCGGGGATGAGCCTGTGCTGTATGTCATCCCAGAGGATAAGGGGGGGTGTTCCCCGCGTAAGCGGGGATGAGCCCGCGGTTGACGCCAGCGAGCGCAGCACCGTCACGTGTTCCCCGCGTAAGCGGGGATGAGCCGGAAATGTACTACGGTGGCCGGAAAATTAGGGAGTGTTCCCCGCGTAAGCGGGGATGAGCCGTGGAATGCTCAGCAGGGGGAGATCAATAAGCAGTGTTCCCCGCGTAAGCGGGGATGAGCCGGCTTCTGTAGACATTGAAACACCAAAGGCCTCA
>NZ_JRNG01000036.1:0-1861 GCF_000759055.1 Corynebacterium tuscaniense DNF00037
ACTATGACCGTCATCGCCATTACCAATGCCAAGTGTTCCCCGCGTAAGCGGGGATGAGCCCACTACCTCTCAGTCTGTGCGTGCCTCTGCTAGGTGTTCCCCGCGTAAGCGGGGATGAGCCGAATCCATCAATACCGCGGCAGCTGATACCGAAGTGTTCCCCGCGTAAGCGGGGATGAGCCCAGCCTTGTCTGCAGGTCGCACGGTTCCCGGCTGTGTTCCCCGCGTAAGCGGGGATGAGCCCAGGCGGAGACGATGCTGGCTGGTCTCGGGCATGTGTTCCCCGCGTAAGCGGGGATGAGCCTCAGGTGCTCAAGTGCACTTTCCGGAATCTTCCAGTGTTCCCCGCGTAAGCGGGGATGAGCCGTTGCTGTTGCGGGTCAGTGTAAGCCGGAACAAGTGTTCCCCGCGTAAGCGGGGATGAGCCTTCTGCGGTGAGCACCACTGTGGATCACGTTGAGTGTTCCCCGCGTAAGCGGGGATGAGCCGATGTGCTACCGCGCACAAGCCGTCCTCGACAAGTGTTCCCCGCGTAAGCGGGGATGAGCCGGAGGCCACCAATGAGTAACCAGCAAGAGCGCCGTGTTCCCCGCGTAAGCGGGGATGAGCCGGCGCAGCTCCTCCGTCGAGTAAGCGATTCCGAGTGTTCCCCGCGTAAGCGGGGATGAGCCGGAGGCCACCAATGAGTAACCAGCAAGAGCGCCGTGTTCCCCGCGTAAGCGGGGATGAGCCCCCTCGCCGGTCGCGGTCAAGGGGGTTGCGGGGTGTTCCCCGCGTAAGCGGGGATGAGCCGTTCATCGCTACTGACCTCGTTCCCGCTGGTGCGTGTTCCCCGCGTAAGCGGGGATGAGCCTACTGCCGCACGAATGGCCGAGCTGGTCACCTTGTGTTCCCCGCGTAAGCGGGGATGAGCCCCATCCAGCCGAGCAGGACATCCCACTCCGATGGTGTTCCCCGCGTAAGCGGGGATGAGCCGAGATAGCGATGATTCAGCGCACCGAGCGCGGCGTGTTCCCCGCGTAAGCGGGGATGAGCCGACGCGCACAATAACACGCCAGTGCTGTGAGACGTGTTCCCCGCGTAAGCGGGGATGAGCCCTGGCTTATTACACGCCTCGCTGAGCAGGGGGCGTGTTCCCCGCGTAAGCGGGGATGAGCCCATGTCGCCGATAGGCCCAAGTTTCGCGGCTTCGTGTTCCCCGCGTAAGCGGGGATGAGCCCCAGGAGACAACACTGACCGCGCCTGCGACCAGGTGTTCCCCGCGTAAGCGGGGATGAGCCCACGCACGACGTGGAATACCCCGGTGTGAGAGTGTGTTCCCCGCGTAAGCGGGGATGAGCCCCGCACCATGACAGATGTCATCAAGGAAAAGATGTGTTCCCCGCGTAAGCGGGGATGAGCCTTCTGCGGCAGGCAGTGGTGGCTCTTCCGGCTCGTGTTCCCCGCGTAAGCGGGGATGAGCCCACGACTGTCACCACCGGCAACGCGGACTGCTGGTGTTCCCCGCGTAAGCGGGGATGAGCCCAGGCTGACCAGTGGGCAGCGAACCTACTGATCGTGTTCCCCGCGTAAGCGGGGATGAGCCCGAATCGGCGCAGGCGAGGTGTTCCCGGCAGAAGTGTTCCCCGCGTCAGCGGGGATGAGCCGTTTTTCGAAAGAAGCAACCCTGATGATTTTGAGTGCTCCCCGCGTAAGCGGGGATGAGCCGTAGTGATCGTCGCAGCGCTCGCAGGCGGCATCGTGTTCCCCGCGTGAGCAGGGATGAGTTTGGGGCTACGTTTGGGTTGAGCTGCCCAGAATGTGCGGCGGCTGTGGGGTGTCGGGGGTGAAACGTCGAAAAGCAAAAATACCCCCGCCCCAA
>NZ_JRNG01000037.1:0-33411 GCF_000759055.1 Corynebacterium tuscaniense DNF00037
ACATAACCCAACGCGGCACCCACCACAAAACGGGTGCCGCGTTAATTTTTGCTATTCCACTATTCTCGTAGCAAGAACATCGTGGCGTGCTCGTTCGCGCCGTTGTTGGAGACCCGAGAGACAGGACAAGTGAGCGCTGTGGGCCATCGTGGAATTGTTGAGAATGACCTGAAAGAGGGCGTCGCAGCCCGGTCGGTGTCGCTGGTGAAGACGTATGGCAGCGGGGACACTCAGGTGACAGCGTTGGATGGGGTCAGCGTTGAATTCGCGCGAAACCAGTTCACTGCCATCATGGGCCCCAGTGGTTCAGGTAAGTCGACGCTCATGCACGCGATGGCCGGTCTGGATTCTTTCAACGGGGGCTCGGCCTTCATTGGGGATACGGATCTAGCTACGCTCAATGACAAGGAGATCACGGCGTTGCGGCGCGACCGGCTGGGGTTTATCTTCCAGTCTTTCAACCTTGTTCCTACGCTCACTGCGGCGGAAAACATCACCCTGCCCACGGATATTGCCGGCGGGCAGATTGACCAGGCATGGTTCGACGAGATCACGCAGCGTCTCGGCTTGTCCAATCGGTTGAGCCACCGTCCGAGTGAGCTTTCAGGCGGGCAGCAGCAGCGGGTGGCCTGTGCGCGGGCGTTGGTGAGCCGTCCAGAGATCATTTTCGGGGATGAGCCGACGGGCAACCTGGATTCGAATTCCTCCCGCGAGGTCTTGGAGATTCTGCGCGCGGCGGTGGATGGGGATGAGCAGACGGTGGTCATTGTGACGCATGACGCACGGGCGGCGTCGTACGCTGATCGCGTGGTTTTCCTCGCGGACGGCAACATCATCGATGAGATGTATGACCCGACGATGGAGCGCATCCTGTCCACCATGTCCGGGATCGAGGGCTAATGAGTAGCGCTTTAACGAAGGTGTCGCTGCGTAATGTCGCAGATCATAAGCTACGTCTCGCGCTCACGGTCTTGGCGGTGGTGCTCGGTACCGCGTTCATTGCCGGCTCGCTGATGTTCACCGCGATGTTGGGCAAAACCTTTGACTCGGCTGTCGCGAGCGCATTCGCTGAGGATGATGCGGTCGTGCGTGGACAGGAGCAGGGTGCCCCGGTGCCGCTGGAGCTTCGAGACGCTATCGGAGCCGACCCAGACGTCAACAAGGTCAACATCAGCGGTCGCACGGCAGTTGTCGTCGCGGACAGCGACCGCAATGCGTACCAAACAGGCGCTGGTGTTTCTGAGGTGCACATTTACTACCCGCCGGAGGACGCGGTGGGGTCGGTCCCGGAGGTCGTCGATGGTAGTGCACCCAAGGCCGTTGGTGAGGCGATGGTGAATGCTAAGGGCGCCGCTAAATATCGGATCGGCATCGGTGATGAGCTCATTGTCGTGGATACCCAGGCCACTCAGACGATGAAGGTCACTGGTTTGTATACCAATGAGCTGGACCAGGGGATGTCGCTGACACTGCGCATCCCGGAAGAGTCCTACCTGAAGTTTTATGCCGCGCACGGGACGGTTCCCGGGTTCTCGGTCAGTGCGAAGGAGGGGGTCGATCCCGCACAGCTCACTGCGCACCTCGCGGAGAAGTTCCCGGAGTATGAGGTCAAGGAGGGCCAGACGCTTGCCGACGAAGCCTCTGAAGAAATCCGCAACGCCCTCAGTTTCGTCAGCTACTTCCTTATCGCTTTTGGCCTCGTGGGCCTGTTGGTTGGTACGTTCCTCATCGCTAATACCTTCTCGATGATCGTGGCGCAGAGGACGAAGGAGTTTGCGCTGTTGAGGGCGTTGGGGGCGTCGAAAAGCCAGATTACGCGGTCCGTGGTTGTGGAAGCTGCGCTTGTTGGCGTGATTGGATCGGCGCTTGGCGTGCTGGCTGGTGCGGGTTTGGTCGCGGTGATTCGCGTGGTTATGGAACGCCAAGGCATGGAGCTGCCCGGGGCGGGCTGGGGCCTGTCTGTTGCGGCCGTCGTGGTGCCCATCGTTGTGGGTGCGCTGGTGACGGTGGCCTCAGCGTGGGCTCCGGCGCGGCGCGCGGGGCGGGTGCAGCCGGTGGAGGCTATGCGGTCGAGTGAGTCCTCGACTCCGCAACCGCTGAAGGCTCGTACTCTGGTCGGCGTGGCGTTGCTCCTGATCGGCGTTGGTTTGGCCGCATGGGGTGTGCTGTGGGAGGAGGGCTCAACGGGGCCACGCGCGGGACTCGTTGGTGGTGCCGCGGTGTCGGCGATCATCGGTCTGTTTTTGGCGGGGCCAGCGCTCTCTCTGCCGATCGTGCCTGTGCTGGGCAAGGGGATTGGTGCGCCGTTTGGAGCGGTGGGCTCGCTGGCTGCGACGAACTCGAAACGAAATCCCCGTCGTGCATCGGCTACGGCGTTTGCGCTGATGTTGGGCGTGGCGCTGGTGACGGCGTTTGGCATGCTGGGAACCACTATGCAGCGGTCGGTGGACGACATCCTGGAAGACGAGGTCACCGCTGATCTTCTTATGTACGGTCCCCAGTTCGGTGCTTTCCCCGTTCCAGGTGATGTGCCGGGCAAGGTGGAAGAAGCCGACGGCGTGGGCGATGTGATCACGTATGCGCAGGCACCGCTGACCATTAATGGCAAAGCTGCCTACGAGATGGGCCCAATGAAGGTCAGCGACGTGATGAATGGCGATCCGGGCCGCCTGACAGTCATTGAGATGGTCGACGGCACATCGGATTTGTCGGATGGTGGCGTTGTTCTGCCTGAGGCGTATGCGAAAGAGCACGCCCTTAAGGTTGGCGATGTCGTGGACGTTGATTCACCGCTGGGCTCATCGCTGAGCCAAGGCGGGCCTGTGCAGGCTGAGGTGAAGGGCATCTTCGGCAAGTCCAACATTTTGGAATCCTTTGTGATTTCTCGGGCGACGGCAGAAAAGCTGGTGCGCCCTGACCAGGAGACCATCCTCATGGTCGGCGCCAACAGCGATGGCAGCGTGGACGAAGATACTCTCCGCGCCAACGTGGAGAAGGCGGTGAAAGACAGCATCATCGTCCAAGTGCGCACCCCGGATGAATTTGGTGGGGAAGCCAAGCAGCTGATCACCCAGATGCTGTACATCCTGTATGCGCTGCTGTCGCTGGCGGTGGTCATTGCAGTACTGGGCATCATCAACACCCTCACGCTCTCTGTCATTGAGCGCCGTCAGGAGATTGGCATGCTGCGCGCCGTCGGTGCACAGCGGCGCCAGGTACGGACCATGATCATTCTGGAATCCGTGCAGATCGCGGTCTTCGGTGCGCTGCTCGGCGTGCTCACTGGCCTCGCGCTGGGCTGGGCGTTCCTGACGGTGCTGAAGGATCAAGGCCTGTCGAATATTGCCTACCCATGGGTTTTGCTTGCTGTGATGTTGGTCAGCTCGCTCGTTGTGGGTGTTGTTGCGGCGCTCTGGCCGGCGCAGCGCGCAGCGAAGACGCCACCGCTGGATGCCATCGCAGAATAAGCGGGCGAAAGAACTAGAAGGCCGGAATGAGCTGCAAACCCACCCTGAGGCCGTACCA
Source organism: Corynebacterium tuscaniense DNF00037 (assembly GCF_000759055.1). Classification (NCBI taxonomy): domain Bacteria; kingdom Bacillati; phylum Actinomycetota; class Actinomycetes; order Mycobacteriales; family Corynebacteriaceae; genus Corynebacterium; species Corynebacterium tuscaniense. Next base: position 3,526 of record NZ_JRNG01000037.1, read on the forward strand.
CGCCGCAATCACACCGGCCACACAGGTCAGGGTGGTGTAGCGCAGCAGTGGCCACCACTGTTTCTGCTCCACCATCTGGCCCATTTCTTTAGCCATGGTGGACAGGGTGGACACGGCCCCGCCGAAACCAGCTCCCAAAAAGGCCGGCCACATGGCCGGCATCGCCGCAGAGAACCCAAGGACAGCAGAGCCAATGAGGTTGGCGGCCCACGTCCCGGGAGCGCCCTTCAGTGCCACGCTTAACGCCCAGCGGGTCAGTCCACCGAGAAAAGCACCGAAACCGACCAGCACGAACAACAAGAAGATCGTGCGCGTGCCATCACCAGTGCTCAACGCTTCGCGTAGGTGAGAGCCAACAACGCCGTCGGGGCCTAAGAATTGGGGGGTGCGTGGGGTCATGGGGCCACCGATCGTCGAAAAGCATTGCCAAGCTCCCATGCGGCGAGGCCCACGACCATGGTGCCTGCCATGTACATGAAGGCGTGCAGGGCGCTGGTCTGCATGGCCAGGAAGGACACAGCAGAAAACGTGGTGAACCCGCCGATCATCCCGCGCCCCCAAAACGGGCCCGGGTCGAAGCGGCCCATGAGGAAACAGCCGATGAAGTTAATGATGAAGATGATGATGATCTCCGCCGGCGGCTCCGGCGCAATCAGCGGCGTGAACGCAAAACGTGCAAGCGCACCGAAAGACGCGCCGAAACCAATAGCGAGGCCTTCCTTGAGCGCAGTATTCAACACGTGTACACGGTAACGTACCCACCCCCACCGCCGTAAATGGAAGTCTCACGTGGCGGAGTTGAGCAAAGCGGGGGAAGATGGGGGCAGACGGATAGGCACGACCGCATAAGGAGTAAGCATGGCACACGAAAGAGCCGGCCAACCCGCCCGCCCGGAAGATCTCATTGATATTGCGGAGGTGGTTACCGCCTACTACACGCGCGAGATTGATCCGCATGACCCGGACCAGCAGGTGGTGTTTGGTACGTCGGGTCACCGTGGATCGAGCTTAGATAATGCGTTTAACCAGCAGCATATTTGGGCGACAACGCAGGCGATCGTGGATTACCGTCGCGCGAATAATATCGGTGGCCCCGTATACATTGGGCGCGACCCGCATGCTTTGAGCGAGCCCGCGATGGTGTCGGCGCTCGAGGTGCTCATTGCGAATGACATTGCCGTGCTTGTCGACGACGCAGGGCGCTACACTCCCACCCCCGCCGTCTCCCACGCGATCCTGGCGCACAATGCTTCCCTAGCCGGCGGTGTGACCGGTACGGACCCTCAGCGTGCGGATGGCATTGTGGTGACCCCATCCCACAACCCGCCGCGCGACGGTGGCTTTAAGTACAACCCGCCGTCGGGTGGTCCGGCGGATACGGATGCGACGGATTGGATTGCCGCCCGCGCGAACGCGTATCTCGCGCAGGGCCTTGAGGGCGTGCAGCGCACTCCGGTCAGCGGTGTGCTGGATGAGCGAGCAGGCAAGCATGCGTTCATGCAGAACTACGTGGCTGACCTGGTCAATGTTGTGGACATTGATGCGATCCGGTCTTCCGGCCTGCGCATCGGCGCTGACCCGATGGGTGGGGCCTCGGTGGACTACTGGGGTGCTATCGCGGAGGCGCACGGCCTGAACCTCACCGTGGTAAACCCGCAGGTGGACGCCACGTGGCGGTTCATGACATTGGATACGGACGGCAAGATCCGCATGGACTGCTCCTCCCCGAACTCCATGGCCAGCTTGGTGGCTAACCGCGATAAGTACGACATCGCTACCGGTAATGATGCTGACGCGGACCGCCACGGCATTGTCACCCCGGATGCGGGGCTGATGAACCCGAACCACTACCTGGCAGTGGCCATCGAGTACCTGTTTGCGCACCGTGAGGGCTGGGCGACGGATACGGCGGTGGGGAAAACGTTGGTGTCCTCCTCGATGATTGACCGCGTGGTCGCCTCGCTCGGCCACAAGCTCGTTGAAGTTCCGGTTGGTTTCAAGTGGTTTGTGCCGGGGCTCATCGACGGCTCCGTGGGCTTCGGCGGTGAAGAATCCGCCGGCGCATCCTTCCTGCGCAAAGACGGCACGGTGTGGTCCACGGACAAGGACGGCCTGATCATGGACCTGCTGGCCTCAGAGATCACTGCGGTGACGGGCAAGACGCCATCGCAACGCTATGCGGAGCTTGAGGCGACCTTCGGAGCACCGGTCTACGCGCGCACGGACGCAGAAGCGAACCGTGAACAGAAAGCCACTCTGAAGAAGCTCTCGCCCGAGCAGGTTACCGCCACGACGTTGGCGGGCGACCCGATCACCGCCAAACTCACCGAAGCACCCGGCAACGGTGCCGCCATTGGTGGCCTCAAGGTGACCACGGAACACGCCTGGTTCGCCGCCCGCCCGTCGGGCACGGAGGACAAGTACAAAATTTATGCAGAGTCCTTCAAAGGGCAGGAGCATTTGGAGCAGGTTCAAAAAGAAGCGCAGGATGTTGTCAGCGCAGTACTAGGCGAGCGATAGGGGGGAACAGCACGCGAAGACCCCCTACTTTCGGCTAATGTTATCTAGGTGACGATTCAACAGGATGCGCCCGTGGCCCCTACGCGCGACCGTGTACTCGACGTGCTTTCTGCAGTTGCCCGGTTTGGGCTGGCCTTCATGTGGATCTATGCAGGGGTGACCAAACTGGGCAACCGGCTTCTGACCACGCAGAGCATTGAGGCGTACGAGATTTTCACCCCGTACTGGTCTCATCTGCTGGCTGGTCTGATCGGTCCGCTTGAAATCGCCGGCGGGCTCCTCCTTCTGCTGGGGATCAAACTGCGCCCGACTGGCTGGGTTTCCGTGGTGGTGCTTCTGTTGTTTATCATCGGCTTGGCGTCCGCCTATAGCCGTGGCCTGCAAATTGACTGCGGGTGCTTCGGGTCGAACCCTGATAGCTCCCCGGCGGATTTGCTCTGGGCGATTGCACGCGACGTGGGCCTTACAGCAGTCACTCTGTTCATGATCTACCGCCCGTTTAAAAAATTCGCGCTGTACCCCTAAACTTTCTTGGTAAAATAGTTCGACCACTGAGTATTAAGGTGATGTACTGTGACTTCCTCTTCTAAGCCGAATGCGACTAAAGGTGCTTCGCGGTCGGTGACAAACCCGAATTCGTCGGGAAGCAAAGGCTTCTGGGCGGCGATGGCTGCGTTGATACTCATCGGTGCGCTGGTGATCGGTCTCATCGTGTACAACGGCCGTGGCGCTCAGGCTGACCGTATTGCGGAAAACATGCAGAAGGTCGATGGGGTGAGCCTGTCACTTGCAGATAACGTGATCACTCTGAGCGGCGACAACGCTGATGGTGCGAAGGAAGCCGGCCTCTACGAGGACTTCTCCTGCCATTACTGCGGTGAGCTGGCGGTGAACACGGATGATCAAATGCTGGCCAAGATCCAAGCCGGTGAACTCACCGTGAACTTGCACCCGCTGATCTTCCTTGACGGTACCGGCGACCAGTACAACGCTGGCCACTCCACGCGCGCTCTTGCTGCGGTGCTTGCCCTGGCTGACAAGGGTGAAATTGAGGCGTACTGGAACCTCCGCAAGGCGCTGATGGAGCAGCAGCAGAACCTCTACGCCACCGCGGACAACGACACGTTGGCGGATCTTGCGCACGACTTCGGTGCTTCCAAGGGCGCGGTTGAGGCAATCCGCAACGGCGAGTACACCGACCGCGCCAAGGCGATGGGCGAAGCAAATGCGAAGGATCTCGTGGATAAGACCGGTGATCTGTCGTCTCCACGCGTGCTTGTCGACGGCAAGGATGTCCCCTCCGATCCCCTTGCCAACTGGATCGACGACCTCTTCGCTTAAAACCGCAGCTCTTAAAACCGCAGCGAGCAAGCGATTTTGGTCTCGCCTGTTCGCGGGTGTATATTGATCGGAGTCGCTCGGCGGACAAAGGCCTATAACCTGGTTCGCCGAAGCTATGGGGCTATGGCGCAGTTGGTAGCGCACCACACTGGCAGTGTGGGGGTCACGGGTTCGAATCCCGTTAGCTCCACAAGATTAAAACTGCTCCGCCTGATGGTGGCGTGGGTTCGTTCAACTTGCGATGGGTTGTCCCGGTGCGACAGGTTTCGTCGGTGAGTGCGAAATCTAGAATATCGTGAATTCTAGAAAGGGGCAGTGGAGAGACTGTGCTACCTGCCCTCACCGTCCAAGGACCCAAGCTGACTTAGCAGCGAACAGAATGAGCCTCTGATGCGCTGAATGATCAGGAATAACCAGCTCCAGCTGATTCATAGTCCACGCGTGTTCCTTATTTTGGATTTGCATTCAGTGAAACATTGTTAGCATCTTCATCATGAGAATCGAGTGGGGTGAAATATTCGTTGATCTGGCTGGGCATATTGCTTGGCCAATCTCGATTCTTCTCGTGGTTTGGCTATTAAAAGGATCGTTGCGACAGCTTCTTGATCCAAAGAACGTAGAGCAAATTGAGGCAGGGCCGAGCAGCGTCAAGTTAACCACCCGAAAGATCGACTCCGGACTAGACAGTGTCAAGCAGTCCATGTCGCCGTCAGCGCCTGGTACAGATCAAACTGGTCCGCTGGGGGTTGCTTCATTAAAGGGCTTCGCGGAGATTGCTGCCATAGATCCTGCAGCGGCCACACTGGCGAGTGCAGCACGGTTTGAGTCGGTACTGCGCCGGCGTATGGAGGGTGTGCATCGAGAGATTCCCCAATCATCGCAGGGTCGAGATCGCCTGCAGCCGATGGGCAGCCTGATCCGAGAAGCGCAAGAAGTTGGCGTGCTTAATACTAAACAAGCAAACGCAGCTACGCAGCTAAATATCATGCGTAACCAGATTGTTCACCAGTATGCAGACGTGGAGATGAGCGAATTGCAGGCGATCGAGTTTTGCCGTCTCTCGGCGGAATTGGAACGGGCGATCGACGATTAGCGATCGTGTTGTCGTCGGCAGCAGTCCGATTGCACGGGTTCGGTGAGTGTCCTTTGCCCACTGGCAACTCCGGTGCGATTGATGAGAGTTAGACGGCTGACGCGAACGCCTCCTAGCGGGGCTAAATTGGGTGAAATATTGCTCTTGTCAAGACGTACGTGTGGTACAGCGGCTTTATCTGACCGATCTCAGGCGTGTTTGTCGGGTTTCGTCATCGGGGCACACTGTCGTCGGCCATAGGCTTGGAAGACAGTGAGGGGCGGACCATATTTCATCGCAGGGATCTGTAATGCAGGCATATAAGTTACCTACCGTTTCGTGGGTTTCGTTGCTTAGAATCCTATAGGTAGATGCCGCCCGAGGAGCTCTCGCGCTTCGGTCGCGTGGCGGTCAGGTGAGGCAGCTCCGGGATCGCGCCGTTTTCTCGGACGAATGAGCACAGGATGAGGGTGGCGTTCTCGGTGCTTACTAAGGGCATCGTTGCGGCCCCCATGCCCGGTTCACCGAATTTCAGCTTGCGTTTTTGGTCGTCGTCGATAGTGATGTCCCATTTACCGGGGTAGAGCTGCGAGGCGTGTGCCCGCGGCGGCAAGCTGCCATCGAAGCGCGCTTTGAAGACCTCTTTTGGGCTGGCATAGGTCTTCGTCGTGTTGACGATGGAAAACAGGCCGTCGCCGCATGAGTGTGTCTCAATGAGGTGGCGCAGCTGGTCAAAGGACTCGATGGGGGTGGCCTTGGGCCAGTCCATAAAGTCGCCCCCTACGTGTATGCCCCACCCTGATGGAATGGCACTGGTGAAGTCGAATGGTGGAATTTCTACTGCCTGTTCGGGGGCAACTTCGGGTGAGCTTTTCTTCTTGAAGAAGGAGAACATGGCGGCTCCTACCGTCGTTTCATGTCCGAGAGGACATCGTCAAAGTCATTAAGTAGTTTGTCGAGCTTCTTATCACTGTCGTCGCGGTCTTCGGTGAGGATTTGGCGTTGGGCTTCGATGACGCGGCCGGCGAACGCGGTTACGCAGATGTCATAGTCGATGTTCCCGTTTTGTGCGTCTTGGGCCTCGACGCACTGCCATGTGAAGTTAGCAGTGTCGTGTTCGGTTTCTTTGAATTCATAGTTTTCATCGTTGAAGACGTCGACGGCGCTGTCGTACGCCTGCTGGAGGCCTTTATCGGAGGTAGGTGTGATGGGTTGGTATTCGCCGTCAACCTTCGGGATGTAGATGAAGCTGAGCACGCGAAGTGTTTCATCGTTGTTCAGGAGCTCGGCTTCGGTTGAGTAGTCTTTCGGGTTGCTCTCTCCGCTCCTTTGTTCCAGCCCGGGGAGTTTGTGGAGCGCAGTGTAGAAGTCGTTGGTGTAGAAACCGTCGTAGCTGTTCAAATCTTCGGTGTCTGCGGAGGAAGATGTGGTCGTGCTTGTCGGCGATTCCGTCGTAGTCGTTGTTGCTTGAGTGCTCAGGGGAGCTTCATCGGTAGCGTCATCGGTAGAGCAGGCAGTGAGCACTACGCTCGCAGCAGTGACAGCGGAGAGTGTGACGTAGGCTACTTTCGCGCTTTTCATGTCCGCCACAATAACAACTTTTCTGCATGGAAGGAGCGGGGAGGGGCGCGATACTCTGGAGGGCATGGATGATGTGCACTTCCAGGAGTTTGCTTCGCCGATCGGGCAGATCGGTGTTCTTGCTTCTCCGAAAGGGGTGGTGAAGGTTCTTTTTGAGGTCGATGACCTCGAGGTTAATCGCGCACGATTCCCAAAGGCCGAGCAGTCGTTGCTGGTGACGGAGCAGCTGACTGAATATTTCTCAAGACGCCGGCGTGAATTCACCGTGCCATTCGACTTCCGCTTTGTTTCAGGTTTCCGGGCGGAGGTACTCCGCGAGCTCGCCCAGGTGCCCTTCGGCCAGACAGTCACGTATGGCGAGCTTGCCCAGAAGGCGGGTAGCCCCAAGGCGGTGCGGGCGGTGGGGAGTGCGTGCGCGAATAATCCTTTACCGCTTCTCGTGCCGTGCCATCGGGTGCTCCGGGCGGACGGCACTCTCGGCGGGTATCGCGGTGGCGCGGAAGCAAAACGGTTTTTACTTGAGTTGGAGGGCATCGATGTCGCAGGTATTCATTAAACACGGCAGCGCGCCGGGAGCGGCGGCCGCAGAAGCCGCCTATTTGCGCTGGCTGCGCGAAGGTTCCGACGCAGTGGTGGAGGTCCTTGCCCTCGACGAGGAAGCGAACACCCTCACCATCGAGCACGTTGATACCGCGCGGCCAACCGCGGAAGCCGCGCGCCGGGCTGGGGAGGAGCTCGCCGCGATCCACGCGATGGGGGCCGATGCGTTCGGTGCCCCGTCTGGCGGCTGGGACGGCCCCAATTTCATCGGCCGAGTGCGCCAAGATTGCTTATCGACGACACGGTGGGCCGAGTTCTATACCACCCAACGCGTGCTGCCGTTTGCGGTGAAGGCGCACCGGCGGGGAAACCTGGACGGGGAAGGATTGATCGCGGTAAAGCGAGCTTGCGATGCGCTCCTTGTTGAGGATGAGGATGCGCCGCTCGCCCGCCTTCACGGCGACCTGTGGGCGGGGAACCTGCTCTTTTCCACTGCCGGACCACGCTTCATCGATCCGGCCGCGCACGGCGGGCACCCACTGACCGATATTGCGATGCTCGAATTGTTCGGGGCACCACATCTGAGCGAGATCGTTGAAGGCTACCTAACCGCCGGCGGCGAACTTGGCCGTGACTGGGAGGCGCGCATCCCTATTCATCAGCTTCATCCACTCGCCGTGCACGCGTACACGCATGGCCCAAGTTACGGTTCCGCGCTGGTCAGGGTGGCGGAGGGGACACTGCACGTGGTTGGCTAGCGCCACCAGGTCTCTGCCGGACCGGGCGGCAGATGCCGTTTGTGTTGGCCGATGCGCCACAGATGTTCCAGGCGTTGCGCGGCGGCGTCGTCGACGGGCTTGCCTTCGAGGTAGTCGTCGATTTGCTGGTAGGTCACCCCGAGTGCGTCCTCATCCGGGAGGGCCGGGCGGTCTTCTTCCAGGTCAGCGGTGGGCACCTTCTCCCACAGGCGCGGGTTAGCACCGAGGTGCTGAAGCATGGCGGCACCTTGGCGTTTGTTTAGGCCGGCGAGGGGGATGAGGTCGGCAGCACCGTCGCCGTGTTTGGTGAAGAACCCGGTGACGTTTTCCGCGGCATGGTCACTGCCCACGACGAGCAGGCCACGCTCGCCAGCGATGGCGTACTGTGCGATCATGCGCATGCGGGCTTTGACGTTGCCTTTGTTGAAATCGCCAAGACGCTCCATCCCGAGTGCCTCTGCTACCGCTGTTGAGATGGCGGTGGTGGCGGGTTCGATGTTGACAGTCACGGTTTCATCGGGCGCGATAAAGTTCAGCGCCAGTTGCGCATCATCCTCATCGGCCTGCACACCATGGGGGAGGCGCACGGCTACGAACTGCGCCTCCAGGCCTTCATCCCGGGCTTTTTCCACCGCGAGCTGCGCCAGCTTTCCCGCGAGCGTGGAGTCTTGACCGCCGGAGATGCCCAAGACGTAACCCGCCGCCCGTGTTGTGCGCAGATAGTCCACCAGAAAATCAACGCGTGACTCGATTTCCGCGACTGCGTCGATAGTAGGCTTCACACCAAGCTTGTCGACGATCTCTTTCTGCAAACCTTTATCCCTCACAGACATAGCTGCCACTCTAGCGGTTTGGCGCGCGCGGAATGGTCAGGTAACATTGTCCCCCGTTGTACGGCTGCGCCCTGACCGGGCATTATTCCGGTGGGTGGAGTCGCGGAAGAGGATTCTTCCGTTTAATCCAAAACGTACTGGCAGTTGCTCTGTGATGGGCGGCGGCTAGGGCGGCTAGACACAGAAAGGAGCGCCCGATGAAGGTCCGTAATTCCCTTCGGTCGCTGAAGAATAAGCCGGGCGCTCAGGTTGTGCGTCGTCGTGGCAAGGTCTACGTGATCAACAAGAAGGATCCGCGCTTCAAGGCTCGCCAGGGCTAAAGCGTTCAGCTTCTAGTTCTTACCCCGCCACATGGGATAAATCCTATGTGGCGGGGTTTTATGCTTTCGTAACACAAAATGCATTGAAACCGTGTGTGATCTGAAGCACAATGAAACCCAATGATTTTTGCATACTTTTGCCCGATGACTGTCAGGACCATGATGATGAAAGCTAGAGAAAACTTCGTATACGGCTTCGTGGGAGTTCTTGCCGCAGCCGCTCTTTTACTCGTGGGGGGATTCGTTGCACCGGGCGTTGCCGTTGCCCAGGGGGCGAGTGGCAGTAAAGCTGCGTTGATTGTTGATGCGTCTGGTTCGATGTTGGATGCGGATGTTGATGGTGGGACTCGTATGGATGCGGCGAAGAAGGCGGCGCATGAGTTGGTGAATGATTTGCCGGATTCGGCGAATTTGGGGCTGTTGGCGTACGGGATGAGGGTGTCGAATGCGCCTGAGGATCATGCGCGCGGGTGTCAGGATGTTGAGACGTTGGTGCCTGTGGGCAAGCTTGATCGGGACTTGTTGAATAGCAAGATTGATGAGATGACTCCGAGTGGGTATACGCCGATTGGTAATTCTTTGCGTGCTGCTGCCAAGGAGTTGGGGGACGATGGCGAGCGGACGATCATTTTGGTGTCAGATGGTATTGATACGTGTGCACCACCGCCGGTGTGTGAGGTGGCTAAGGAGCTTGCGGGTGAGGGTGTTGATCTGACGATTCATACGGTTGGGTTTAAGACTGATGAGGAGGCTCGTAAGGAGCTTGAGTGCGTCGCTCGGGTTTCTGGCGGCGATTTCATGGAGGCGGATGATTCAGCGTCCTTGGCTGAGTCGTTGAAGTTTTTGGCGCAGCGTGATGCGGAGACGTATCAGACGGCGGGTACGTGGTTTGAGTATGCGGATACCCCGGAGGATGCGAAGTGGTTGGGTGAGGGCCGCTACCGCACCAAGGTGAATGTGCCGAAGAGGGAACATTCTGGCGGACATGGAGCGGATCATTTTTTCAAGTTGGCTATTCCCGAGGGGCATCGTGCGATTGTGAGCACCGCGATCATTCCGCAGCGTGCAGCAAGCGGCCGTGCCAGGGAAGCGAACCTGCATGTCTTGGGCGGTAACCTATTGAATCCGGTTGAGAATTGTCGTGCCGCGCTGGCTTCTGACCTTGGCGCGGGTTCGACGTATGGTTCGGGTTTTCTTCCGCCTGAGCCGGCGGTGCGGGTGATCGACCCGGAAAAGAGCCGTGAGGACTGTGACCCACAGGAGTGGATTGTGCCCACGGAGTTCTCTTTGCTCAGCGCGGCGCGGGACGAGGGGACGTCTGGCGCTGAGGCTGATGTGGAGTTAGAGATTAACTTCGAGCCGATTCTTGATGATTCTGAGAAGGCCAAGTATCCAGAGCCTGGTGAGAAGACGGTTGATGAGGACAGCCCGTCGCTTGATTTCAATGATGTGACCCCGGTGAAGGGTGGGCCGAGTTTCGCTCAGGCGACTGAGGTGAAGCCTGGTGCCTATAGTGATGCGCTTGTACCGGGTGAGTATCGCTTTTACAAGATCCCGGTGGAATACGGGCAGCAACCTGTAGTGAATGTGCGCACGGGGATATCCGAACGTGAAGCGGCTGAGACGCTCAACATCAATTTGTATTCACCGCTCCGTATAGACCATGGCTCTGATTCTCTTATTTTTTACGATGAAGCGGAGGAAGGCGCCGTTGTTGGTGACAAGGTGGATTTCCGAAATAGTTACAAGGACAGCAACGCGCGTGAGAGTGGCTATGCGGGCTACTACCTTGTGGGAGTTGCTCTCTCCCAGGGAGATGAGGATGACATCATGGGTGTTGAGCAGCCCTTTGAGATTGCCTTTGATGTCGTGGGGAAGAAGGTTGATGGGCCGAAGTGGCGTCCGACGGAGAAGAATGGTCCGGAGCCGAGTGATACTCCGCCGGGGACTGACAAGAAGAAGTCGGATAAGTCAGACGATTCGGATGTCCAAGCGCAGGATGAGTCTGGCGATGGTGGTTTCGGGCTTAAGAACATGGTGATGGTGGCAGTTGGTGCCGGCATCGTGGTGCTGCTCGCGGCACTCGTTGCATTGATCGCGGTGCTACGCCGCAAATAGAAGGTTACGTAGCCACGCGCATAAAGGGACCCTCTTCATTCCTGGTGAAACAGGGGTGTGGGGGGTCTTTTCGGGGGGAGGGGCGAAAAATATTTCCGGTGAAATTTCATCAATGTAAGACTTTTTTGACGCTTCAAGCATCCCGAGGGAACTACATGTAGGTTATTTTACTTCGCTGTCCTGCGAATATCATTCGTGTAACTACTATATGTAGTATGGGTTGCTAGAATATGGCACAACGTATAGTGTTGCCAAGTGTTCGCTTCCCGTTGGGGAAGTGAAGAAAATGGTTAATTTTTTGTCAGCTGTCCCGTCAGTTGTCGCATCACAGAAAGAGATTCGCGGTCATGTCCATCACTCTCTACACCAAGCCCGCATGTGTTCAGTGCAATGCAACCAAGAAGGCGCTTGACCGCGCTGGTTTGGAGTACACCACGGTGGATATTTCCATGGATGACTCCGCACGTGACTACGTCATGGCACTGGGTTACCTACAGGCCCCAGTTGTTGAGGTTGACGGTGTTCATTGGTCGGGCTTCCGCCCGGACCGCATCCGTACTCTCGCGGAAAGCGCTGCTTAAGCTTCCGCTCATTGTTATCAAGCCGCCACTTGTTGGCGGCTTGACCTAGTAGAAAAGGGTTTGTGCAGATGTTGGTGGTCTACTTCTCCTCTGCAACGGGCAACACGGCTCGTTTTGTAGAGAAGTTGGGGTTGCCTGCGGCTCGGATTCCGTTGCGGAAGCTGGAGGGGGAGCTTGTCGTCGATAAGCCTTATGTGCTTTTGTGTCCGACGTATGGTGGCGGAGCTTCCTTGGTTAAGGGTGTGAATTCCCGGCCAGTGCCACCGCAAGTGATCCGTTTTCTTAACAATGAGCACAACCGTGGTCTTCTGCGTGGCGTGATTGCCGCGGGGAACTCGAATTTCGGGCCGGATTTCTGCCTGGCTGGGGATGTGATTTCCGCGAAGACCGGCAAGCCGTATCTGTACCGCTTCGAGCTCATGGGCACGGAAGCTGACGTTGAACATGTGCGCGACTGCCTGCTTGAACAGGCCGCAGAGTTGGGGCTTGGCCCGCTGACTGCGGAGGAAGAGGCGGCGCTTGAACGCCGCAAGGCGCAACCCGCGAATGAGAATGCGGAGAGGCTTGCCCGGCTGCGTGAACGCTACCAGGCGGTATAAACGGCACACACGTCAATAATTTCAAAGTTTTAATTCGTCCAAAATAACTCCATAACTCAACACCGGCTTGAACTAAGCCGTCCCCGAGAAGAACTAAGAAGAAAGGCCACTTGCTGTGTCCACTGCGTCCACATCAATGGGAAAGACCGTCGCCGAGCCGGTGAATACGGAAGATCAGCTGGATTACCACGCGCTAAATGCGCTTTTAAATTTGTACGACGAGAACGGCCAGATCCAGTTTGACAAGGACCGGGAAGCAGCCAACCAGTTTTTCCTACAACACGTGAACCAGAACACCGTTTACTTCCATGACTTGGAAGAGAAGATGGATTATCTGGTGGAGAACAAGTACTACGAGCCCGAGGTCATCGCGCAGTATGACTGGGATTTTGTAAAGTCCACGTTCAAGCGTGCGTACTCCTACAAGTTCCGTTTTCAGTCTTTCTTGGGCGCATACAAGTACTACACCTCGTACACGCTGAAGACGTTTGATGGGCGCCGCTACCTGGAGCGCTTCGAGGATCGTGTGTCCATGACCGCGCTATTCCTCGCTGACGGCAATGAGGAGCTTGCTTCCGCGCTTGTCGACGAAATTATGACGGGTCGCTTCCAGCCAGCCACCCCCACCTTCTTGAATGCCGGTAAGGCGCAGCGTGGCGAGCTCGTGTCCTGCTTCTTGCTGCGTATTGAGGACAATATGGAATCCATCGGCCGTGCGATCAACTCCTCGCTGCAGCTGTCCAAGCGCGGCGGTGGTGTGGCGCTGCTGCTATCCAATATCCGTGAATCGGGTGCGCCGATTAAGCGCATTGAAAACCAGTCTTCTGGCGTTATTCCCGTGATGAAGCTGCTGGAGGATTCCTTCTCCTACGCCAACCAGCTCGGTGCCCGCCAGGGTGCTGGCGCGGTGTACCTCAATGCCCACCACCCAGACATCTTGAGCTTCCTGGACACCAAGCGTGAGAACGCGGATGAGAAGATCCGTATTAAGACGCTCTCCCTCGGCGTGGTTATCCCGGACATCACATTTGAGCTGGCAAAGCGCAATGATGACATGTACTTGTTCTCCCCGTACGACGTCGAACGCGTTTACGGCGTTCCGTTCGCTGACATTTCAGTGACGGAGAAGTATGAGGAAATGGTGGAAGATCCGCGTATTCGCAAGTCTAAGATCAACGCCCGCCAGTTCTTCCAGACGATTGCGGAGATCCAGTTCGAGTCCGGCTACCCGTACATCATGTTCGAGGACACGGCAAACAGGGCGAACCCGGTCAAGATCGGCCGCGTGAACATGTCCAACCTGTGCTCCGAGATCCTCCAGGTGAACACTCCGTCTGTGCTCAATGATGATCTGACGTACAAGGAGCTGGGCCAGGATATTTCCTGCAACTTGGGTTCCTTGAACATTGCAATGGCGATGGATTCGGATAACTTCTCCAAGACGGTCGAGACCGCCATCCGTGGTCTAACGGCGGTGGCCGATAAGACGTCCATCGATTCGGTGCCTTCTGTGCGTGAGGGCAATGATGCTTCCCATGCCATTGGTTTGGGCCAGATGAACCTGCACGGCTACCTGGGGCGTGAGCACATTCACTACGGCTCGGAGGAAGGCTTGGACTTTACCAACGCCTACTTCGCCACTGTGATGTATGAGTGCATCAAGGCTTCCCACAAGATTGCGGTGGAAACGGGGCAGGCCTTCGACGGCTTTGAGCGTTCTGAGTACGCAACCGGTGAGTTCTTTGACCGCTACAACCCGGAGGACTTCCAGCCGAAGACGGAAAATGTTCAGGAGATTTTTGCTAAGTCCAACGCAGCGCCGCCGTCCGCAGAAGAGTGGGCGCAGCTGAAGGCTGATGTGGCTCGGGATGGTATTTATAACCGTTACCTGCAGGCAGTTCCGCCGACCGGTTCGATCTCTTACATCAACAACTCGACCTCGTCGATCCACCCGATCGCGTCCAAGATCGAGATCCGCAAGGAAGGCAAGATCGGTCGCGTGTACTACCCGGCGCCGCACATGGATAACGAGAACATCGAATACTTCACGGATGCCTATGAAATTGGGTACGAGAAGATCATCGATACCTACGCGGTGGCAACGAAGTACGTAGACCAGGGCCTGTCACTGACCTTGTTCTTCAAGGACACGGTGACCACGCGTGATCTCAACCGCGCGCAGATCTACGCTTGGCGCAAGGGCATCAAGACGCTGTACTACATCCGTCTGCGCCAGATGGCTTTGGAAGGAACTGAGATTGAGGGCTGCGTGTCCTGCATGCTCTAGGCTGCTTTTCGACGAATTAAACCCCCTGCTTTTCGCACTACGAGAGGATGATCTGCGTGACTGAAACGCATGAGTACGACGCGTACTTAGCTGAGCATGACAAGCCGGTGAAGGCCATTAACTGGAACTCCATTCCTGACGAAAAGGACTTGGAGGTCTGGGACCGACTGACTGGTAACTTCTGGCTGCCAGAGAAGATTCCAGTGTCTAACGATATTCCGAGTTGGCGCACGCTGACGGATGAAGAGAAGACCGCGACGATGCGTGTGTTCACCGGCTTGACGCTCTTGGACACGATTCAGGGCACGGTCGGTGCTGTGTCGTTGCTGCCAGATGCGACGTCGCTGCATGAGGAAGCAGTGCTCACCAATATTGCGTTCATGGAGTCTGTCCATGCGAAGTCCTATTCCAACATCTTCATGACGTTGGCGGATACGCCAGCTATCAATGATGCTTTCCGTTGGTCCGAGGAAAACGAAAACCTGCAGCGCAAGGCCAAGATCATCCTGAACTACTACGAGGGTGATGATCCGCTGAAGCGCAAGGTTGCCTCCGTAATGCTGGAGTCCTTCCTTTTCTATTCGGGTTTCTACCTGCCGCTGAACTGGTCGGTGCACTCCAAGCTCACCAACACGGCTGACATCATTCGCCTGATCATTCGTGATGAGGCAGTGCATGGTTACTACATCGGCTACAAGTACCAGCAGGCTGTGCGTCAGGAATCGCAGGAGCGTCAGGATGAGCTGAAGGAGTACACCTTCGATTTGCTCTATGACCTCTATGACAACGAGTGCCAGTACACCGAGGATATCTACGATCCGCTGGGCTGGACCGAAGACGTCAAACGCTTCCTGCGTTATAACGCCAACAAGGCTCTGAATAACCTCGGGTACGAGGGCCTATTCCCAGTGGATGAGACGCGCGTGTCGCCGGCGATCCTGGCGTCCCTGTCCCCGAACGCAGATGAGAACCACGACTTCTTCTCCGGTTCCGGCTCCTCCTATGTCATCGGTAAGGCCGAAGACACTCAGGATGATGACTGGGACTTCTAACTGACAATTGCCTGACGGCCCCGCGTGAAGCTCAACACGCGGGGCCGTCTTTGGCTCTACCTATTCTGGGGTTAGTGGGACCGGTGTAAAGACACAAGAAAGGGACGAAAATATACGGTGAAAGTGCCCGAATGGCCAGGCCAAAAGCCAATCGTGTCCGGCCAGAGTGCCGTGTTCTCGCGATTAGGGGCGTGGATGAGGGGAAGCTGAAGCATGTCTGGCTTTTCACTGCGGTTGGGGGATAAGATGAAGCGGTATTAGCTGCGCTCTATCTATGGCTAGAACGTTGCAGCCCCCCTAAAAGGAGGCTGCAGAGGAAATTGGGCTATAGGTGCGGTCCGGAAAACCTGCCGGTCCGTTGTGTGGCTGAGCATGATAATCAGGAGGAAACGAATGACTGCTGTAGCACCGCGGCTCGATAATGACGCCGCGAATGTTGCACCTTCCCGGCCAGAACCAACCGGGAAGGCACGTAAAGGCACCCGCTTCTGGGACCTCATGACCACCACGGACCACAAACAACTGGGCATTTTCTACATGATTACGTCCTTTATTTGGTTCTTCCTCGGTGGCCTCATGGCACTGCTGATCCGCGCTGAGCTTTTCAACCCGGGTCTGCGGCTGCTCTCCAATGAGCAGTTCAACCAGCTGTTCACCATGCACGGCACCGTGATGCTTCTGGCATTTGGTACGCCGATGGTGTGGGGTTTTGCTAACTTCATCCTGCCGCTGCAGATCGGTGCGCCGGATGTTGCGTTCCCACGTTTGAACGCCTTTGGTTTCTGGATCACCACCGTCGGTGTTATCGCAATGCTTGCTGGCTTTGCTACCCCGGGTGGTGCAGCTGACTTCGGTTGGACCATGTACATGCCACTGGCGGACGCAATCAATACCCCGGGCGTTGGCGCTGACCTGTGGATTATGGGTGTGGGCGCAACCGGTATTGGTACCGTTGCTTCCGCTATCAACATGGTCACCACGGTTCTGACCCTGCGTGCACCGGGTATGACGATGTTCCGTCTGCCGGTGTTCACTTGGACGATCTTCGTTGCGTCAATCCTGGCGCTCCTGATCTTCCCGCTGCTGCTCGCAGCTGCTCTCGGTGTCCTGTATGACCGTAAGCTTGGTGGCCACATCTACGATCCGGCTAACGGTGGCGCCATCCTGTGGCAGCACCTGTTCTGGTTCTTCGGTCACCCTGAGGTGTACGTCCTCGCACTGCCGTTCTTCGGCATTATCTCCGAGATCATTCCGGTCTTCTCTCGTAAGCCGATCTTCGGTTACATCGGCCTGGTCTTCGCAACTCTGGCTATTGGTGGCCTGTCCATGGCTGTGTGGGCGCACCACATGTACGTGACCGGCGCGGTTCTTCTGCCGTTCTTCTCGTTCATGACGTTCCTGATTGCTGTTCCGACCGGCGTGAAGTTCTTCAACTGGGTGGGCACCATGTGGAATGGTCACCTGACGTTTGAGACTCCGATGCTGTGGTCCATGGGCTTCCTGTTCACGTTCCTCTTTGGTGGTCTGACCGGTATTATGCTGGCTTCTCCGCCGCTGGACTTCCAGCTCTCTGACACCTACTTTGTGGTTGCTCACTTCCACTACACCCTGTTCGGGACCATTGTGTTCGCCACCACCGCTGGTATTTACTTCTGGTTCCCGAAGATGACGGGTCGCATGATGGATGAGCGTCTGGGCAAGATCCACTTCTGGCTCGTGTTCATCGGCTTCAACATGACCTTCCTGGTTCAGCACTGGCTGGGCAACATGGGCATGCCGCGCCGCTACGCTGACTACCTGGACACTGACGGCTTCACGCTGCTCAACCAGATCTCCACGGTTGGTTCCTTCATCCTGGGTATCGGCTTCCTGCCGTTCATCTGGAACGTGTACAAGTCCTGGCGCTACGGTGAGATCGTCACTGTTGATGATCCGTGGGGTTACGGCAACTCTCTCGAGTGGGCAACGACTTGCCCGCCGCCGCACCACAACTTCAATTCCCTGCCACGTATCCGCTCTGAGCGTCCGGCCTTCGAGCTGCACCACCCACACATGGTTGAGGCCATGCGTCGGGAGGCTCACACGGGCCACCACGACGCCTAAGGGCTAAGCCCAGCACCCTAGGGGTGCTGTAGCGTGACTCCTGATCGAGGCCCCATTCCACATGGTTGGTGGAATGGGGCTTCGTGCTGTCGTGGGGTAGTTTCAATCTCATGACTTATGAGGTGAGCCTTCAGCCCGGACTTGAATCGGCCGTCATCACGTTGACGGGCGCAGACCGCCCAGGTGTGACCGCGGCGTTTTTCGCAGTGTTGTCGCAGCACGGCGTTCAGTTGCTTGATGTGGAGCAGGCCCAGTTCCGTGGGTACCTTGCCTTGGCGGCTTTTGCTGGTGTGAATCTGTCGATGATGGACGCGCTGCGCCGTGACCTGGAGTCGGCGCCGGAGCTGTCGGATCACACGGTGCGCATTGATACGGAAGAGGAGAAGCTGTCCCCGCAGCGTAAGCGTTCCACGCACGTTGTGGTGGTGTTGGGGGATCCGGTGACGGCGGAGGCGGTCTCGGAAATCGGTCGCGCTTTGGCGGATTTCGGGGCGAATATTGACCGTATTCGGGGGATCTCTGATTATCCAGTGACGGGCTTGGAACTGTCTATCACCATTCCTGGGACTGGTGATGAGGTAAGCCACACGGTGCGCCAGGCGCTGGCGGAGTTGACCTCTGGTTTGGGCGTGGATATTGCGATTGAGCGCTCTGGTCTTGCGCGCCGTTCGAAGCGTTTGGTGTGTTTTGATTGTGATTCCACGTTGATTACGGGCGAGGTCATTGAGATGCTTGCGGCGCATGCGGGACGCGAGGCCGAGGTCGCTCAAGTGACGGAGCGTGCAATGCGTGGTGAGCTTGACTTCGAGGAGTCGTTGCGTGAGCGTGTGGCCACCCTCGCGGGTCTTGATGCGTCGGTTTTGGATGAGGTGGCGCGGGATATTGTTCTTACCCCGGGTGCGCGCACGACGATTCGTACTCTGAAACAGATGGGCTACCGCACGGCGGTTGTGTCCGGCGGGTTCATTCAGGTTCTGGAGCCGATGGCGGAGGAACTTGCCTTGGACTATGTCCGGGCGAATACGCTGGAGGTCGTTGACGGGAAGTTGACGGGCCGGGTGATTGGGAAGATCGTGGATAGGCAAGCGAAGGCTGAGTTCTTGGCTGAGTTCGCCGCGGATTCGGGCTTGCGCATGTCACAGACGGTTGCGGTGGGTGATGGTGCGAATGACATTGATATGCTCACGGCCGCGGGTCTGGGAATTGCGTTTAACGCGAAGCCGGCGCTGCGTGAGGTCGCGGATACTTCGGTGAACCACCCGTTCCTTGACTCGGTGTTGTACATCATGGGTGTGCCGCGCCATGAGATTGATGTGCTCAATGAAGAGCAGGGTATCGACGGTAAGGTTGCGCTCGATTAATGTCGGGCCAGTTACTTATCGACGCCTACCGGACCCTCCACTCCGTAATGGCGGAGCCTTCGCGGGGGAGTGAGGACCCGGCGGACCCAGCGACGGTGCAGGCGATGCAAATTGCTCTGCACATTCCGAAGCAGGATCCGCCGAATCGTGGGGACTTACTCGCCGCGTCAGCCCAGGCCGTCGTGGCGGTGTGTTTGGATCCGCGTGCGGGGTGTGAGGGCGAGTGGCGTGATGCCCTGGCAGGTTGGTATGGCCACCGCATCCGGAAGATCGCGCGGCGTGCCCGTGGTGCGAGTTGGGAGCATGTGCAGGCACTGCGGGGCTGCAGCGCTACGCATGGCACCGCCCAAGCGCGGGCTTTCATCCCGTCCGCGGTCGGGGATGTTCCGCATGACATTGCGAAGCTGCAGATCAAAGGAACAGATCTACCGCATGAGGGCGGGGAGGTGCCCACGGCAGAGGAGATTATCGCTTCATCGGTGCCCACGGTGATCATCGCCGATTCGTTGGGGATGTCCGTTGGCAAAGCCGCAGCCCAGGCTGGCCATGCCTCCATGCTGTTGGCGGCGGCGATGGGGGAGGATTGGGTGCTCGCGTGGGTTGAGGCTGGCTTCCCGCTGGTGGTGCATGAGTTGCCGGACGACGTTTTCAATCAGGTCATTGCAGATGAGGCAACCGTTGAGGTGCAGGACGCAGGTTTCACGGAAGTAGCACCGGGGTCTGTCACGGCAGCGGCATATCCCGGGAGTTTCGGGGGATAGAACCCCCGCAAGCAAAGCTGAAGTTACGTAGCGGACACCAGGCGTTTGAGAGCTTCGCGCACGACGGTTGGGTCGGTGGTCTCCCAGAAGTCCGGCAGAGAGGCGCGGAGGAATTGGCCGTAGCGTTTCGTGGCCAGTCGGCTGTCCAGAACGGAGACCACGCCGCGGTCGCTGGTGCTGCGCAGTAGGCGGCCTGCTCCTTGAGCGAGCAGCAGGGCAGCATGGGTGGCGGAGACTTCCATGAAGCCGGAGCATCCCGCGGCATCAGCAGCGTTGGAACGGGCTTGGAGGAGGGGATCGTCCGGGCGGGGGAAGGGAATGCGATCAATGATCACTTGGGAGAGGGACTTCCCGGGGACGTCTACGCCCTGCCACAAACTGAGTGTGCCGAAGAGACAGACGTTTTCACTCGCGGCGAACTTGTTCACTAGCGCGCCGATGGAATCATCGCCTTGAACGAGAATGTCGACGGGAAGTTTCTTGCGTAGTGTGTCGGCGGCCTCGACGGCGGCGCGTTTGGACGAAAATAGGCCCAACGTCCGCCCACCCGCCGCGGTGATGAGCTCGGCCATCTCTGTGATGGTGTCCTCCCTCAAGCCATCCCGGCCTGGTGGGGGAAGGTGCTTGGCCACGTAGAGGATGCCGGCCCGACGCGGATCAAAGGGGGTGCCAGCATCCAAGGCATCCCAGCTGCCGTTGGGCAGGCCCCAGGCAGAGGCCATGGCGCGGAAATTACCGCCCACGGTCAAGGTGGCGGAGGCGAGCACCACGGTTTGTTCCCCGAAGAGGTTGTCCCGCAGCAGAGTGGATACGGATAGTGGAGCCACAGAGACCGAATCGGAGGTGTCGGAATAACGTTCCACGCGGGTCAACCACACCACGTCGACGTGCTTGGACGGATCTGGCTCATCAAAAACTTCGAGGATGCGAACGATGGAATCGTGCAGCTCACCCAGGTGGTTTTTGAGGTTTTCGCGTTCAGCGAAGGTTTCCGGGTCATTCGTCGCTTCACCCTCGGGCCCGCGGGAGATGGCATCCCGAGTGCGCCACAGGGCGTCACGGACACCGGCGAAGGATGCGCGGGCAGGATCAGAGATCGTTTTCCAGCGGCCGGGGGTTTCGAGGGCGAGGACGGCTGTGAAATCGTCGATAAGCGATTCAAGCTTGCTTTGTTCTGTCTTGGCCTTGAGCTTGCCGGCGCGGCGTGCGGCGAGGGTCAGTGCGCGCGCGGAGATTTCATTCGTGGCTACGGAGGTGACGCGACCGTCGAGCTCGTGGGCCTCATCGATGATAACGGCACTATGCTCAGGCAGAATATTAATGTCGCTCATCGCATCAATGGCGAGCAAGGCGTGATTAGTGACAACGATGTCCACGTCCTGCGTGCGGCGGCGAGCGGCCTCGGCGAAACACTCCTCGCCGTGCGGGCAACGGGTGGCTCCGACGCACTCCGCGGCCGTCACGGACAGCTGACGCCACGCCTGATCCGGCACCCCCGGCTCAAGATCATCACGGTCGCCGGTTTCCGTCTCATCTGCCCACTCGTAGACGCGCTTGATGTGGCGGCCGAGCCAGGAGACATCTTCTTCATCGATGAGCGCTTCATCTTGCTGCGGATCCACCGCCAGTTTGTTCAGGCACAGGTAATTCGAGCGCCCCTTCTGAATGGCAAAGGTCGGCGTGCGCGAGAGCAGCGGGTCAAGCGCTTCGACGAGACGCGGAAGATCGCGCTCCACCAACTGCCGCTGGAGCGCCAACGTGGCCGTGGACACGATCACTGTCGTATCAGTGCCCTGCGCGTGGCGGATCGCGGGAACGAGGTAGGCCAGCGACTTACCCGTACCCGTGCCAGCCTGCACAGCAAGATGACGCTCATTGGTGAGGGCCTTTGTCACTGCCTCCGCCATGGCCACCTGCCCCGGACGTTCCGCCCCGCCAAGGGCTTCCACCGCGGCGGCAAGGAGCTCCTGCGTGCTCAGCGACAGCGGGTCCTGGCCGCTGGCTTTCGTGTCCTTGGTGTCTTTCTCCGTGCCCACTCGTCCCCGCTAGCTTTCCGGGAAACCGATGAAGCGGGTGCGAATGGCAGGTTCATCCCGCGACAGCGCGAGACCTTCCCACGGCAGGGTTTCGCGCTGCTTAGCCAGGTGGGTGCGGGTAGCTTCAAGGTCATCCAACCCATCGACGATCTCCCCGTCACGCATGAGCGGAACGACAAGCTGGCGGTAATCCAGAGTGGTCGGATTTTCCGGCACGTTATTCAGCGGGTACACGATTTCTTCCACGGCAACACCGGAGCCGCGGTAGGTGCGCACAGCCCCCTTCGCGCCACCCTTCATTTGCTTACCGGTTGAACGCTTGGCCACGGGCACTCCGTCCACCTCAACGAGTTTGTACACCATGCCGGCAGTGGGGGCGCCGGAACCGGTGACAACTGAGGTACCCACGCCGTAGCCATCCACCGGATCGGACCGCAGACCGGCGATGGTGAACTCATCCAGGTCAGAAGAAACAATGATCTTGGTGTTGTATGCACCCAGGTCATCCAGTTGTGCGCGGACCCGGCGCGACATGATGCCCAGGTCGCCCGAGTCAATGCGCACGCCACCTAGTTCGGTGCCAGCGACCTCGATGGCGTTGATGACGCCTTGGGTGATGTCATAGGTGTCCACCAGCAAGGTGGTGTCCACTCCGAGGGATTCAATCTGTGCCTTGAAAGCAGCCTTCTCATTCGGCGTGCCATCAGCGTTGGTGTGCAAGAGGGTCCACGCGTGGGCAGCGGTGCCGGCGGCGGGGATGCCGTAGCGCAGGGATGCCTCCATGTTGGAGGTGGAGGAAAATCCAGCGATGTAAGCAGCGCGTGCACCGGTGACGGCGGCTTGCTCATTGGTGCGGCGCGATCCCATCTCCATGATCGGGCGGCCATCAGCAGCGGTGACCATACGGGAAGCGGCGGTAGCTACGGCGGAATCAGCGTTGAGGATGGACAGGATCACTGTTTCCAGAATGCAGCATTCCGCAAAGGTGCCGCGCACCGTCAGGATGGGGGAGTACGGGAAGTACAGCTCGCCTTCTTTGTAGCCGTCGATCTGTCCGGTGAAGCGGTAGTTACGCAGGTAGTCCTTCGTCTCTTCGCTCAAGAAATCGGCGGTGGCGATCTGGTTTTCGGTGAAACGGAAATCTCGCACCGCCTGGATTAGGCGACCAGTGCCAGCGACAACGCCGTAACGGCGCTCATTGGGCAGCTTGCGCCCGAAAACCTCAAAGACGCACTCACGCGAATGGGTGCCATCTTTCATGGAGGCATCGAGCATGGTCAGCTCGTACATATCCGTCAAGAAAGCTGTCGACGGCTGCTGGGACGTGGATGCGGACTCGGGCTGTGTCATGCACACAACACTAGTCGTAGGGGCTGCGAGTGGGGCCAGCACTCGTCCGGACCGTTCAGAGATTGAGATGTTTAGTATTCTTGGCGCCATGAACGGTGTCACACATGAGGTCCGCTTGGGATCCCCCATGGCTACGCCCGAGTTGGACGAAGCGATTGAGATCAATGTTGAAACAGCAGAAAACCTGCCGTGGATGTGCATCGTGTGGGATGACCCGGTGAATCTGCAGAGCTACGTCACCTACGTGTTCCAAACCGTGCTGGGCTATAGCCGCAAGCGTGCACAGGAGCTGATGATGCAGGTGCATACAGAAGGTAAGGCCGTGGTCTCCTCAGGTGAAAAAGATAAGGTCGAAGGTGATGTGAAGAAGCTGCACACCGCTGGCCTATGGGCAACCATGCAGCAGGCCGGCTAAGACTGGCTTTAAAGAGAGGACAGACAACATGCAGCCGTGGCGGCGCAAGAAAGGGCTCATGCGGAGCCCGCGGTTTAGCACCGTGTTTGATCCGATGGAGCGTGAAGTGATCGGTGACCTTACCGCCACCGTCTCCGAAGCACTGATCCAGCGTGCACAGTCCGCGCCGAAGGATGAGCTGGCGGAGATGATGGGCATGGCCGCCGGCCACACCGAAGCGCCGACTGATCCCTCCCTGGCTCGTCTTCTCCCGGATTTCGAGCGCGAGGGGGATGAGGAATTCGATGGCGATAATGCTCTGCTGCGCTCCCTGCATGAAACGGACATCATCAAGGCGAAGCTGACTAACTTGCAGGTGGTTAATGCCGCGCTGGGTCCCACCGGTGGCGTTGCCGTCACCATCGAGGAACATGAGGCCGAACAGTTCATCGCAGCACTCAATGACATGCGCTTGTACGTCTCGGCAGCAGAAGCGCCGACGGAAGCTGCGGAGCAGGACCAAGCCAACCTGGTGGAATGGCTCGCCTACTGCCAGCATTCACTGCTGGAAGCCTTGATGGGGGAGTGACGTGGCTACGGGGGCAGCGTGGCACATCACGCCGGTCGTGTCTGAGTTTTCCGTGCCGGGCCTGAAGCTCGGTCATTGTTCTTTGGGGGACACCGGAGTCACCGCGATCGTGTCCACGGATAGTGCCGGTGCATTGGGTGCTGTGGATGTGCGCGGGGGCGGGCCCGGCACCCGTGAGACGGACTTGCTGGATCCGCACAACAGCGTTGAACGGGTGCATGCCGTGGTGCTTGCAGGTGGATCCGCCTTTGGGCTTGCTGCTGCCGACGGTGCTATGCGGGAGCTGGAAGCCCGTGGCGTTGGCTTCCCCGTTTTCGGTGAAGATAATCCAGGCCCGCGCGTGCCCATCGTGCCTGCCGCCGTCATCTTTGATCTCATCGTGGGCGACCCGAACCACCGACCCAGCGCTGAGGATGGTGCGGCAGCCGTCCGCGCGGCCCTCGATGGTGAACCTGCGGATACCTCCGGCTCGGTCGGGGCCGGCTGCGGCGCTTTGGCCGGTGTGCTCCGTGGTGGATTTGGTCGAGCACAAACCACAGTGAAAAGCGGTGATGGAGACCACGAGTACACCATCGCTGCCGCGGTGGTGGCCAACCCGTTAGGCAGCCCCATTGACCCAGCTACCGGCAGGTTCTACGGCGATCCCACCCGTCCGCCGGTGGACACGCAGGCCTTCGCCCAGTTGGAGCGCCTCACCCCGAAGTTGAACACCACCATCGGTGTTGTGGCCACCACCTGCCCGTTGCCGCCCGCGCAGCTTGAGCGCCTGGCCATGACCGGCCACGATGGCCTGGCACGCGCCGTGCGTCCCGCGCACTCACCGCTCGACGGAGACACGCTCTTTTGCTTATCGACGGCACAGGAAACCCCCACCACCATCCCCGACCCAGAGCTCCTGTACACCCTGTGTGATGCCTCTGCCCGCTGCGTGGAAGCAGCGATTGTAGATGCAGTCGCTTCCGCTGAGTCGGGTTACGGCGTGACGGCCTGGGCCGACATCCTTTCACCAAACCCATTAAGCTAAACCGCACCATGAGCAATTTTTCCCCTTCCGGCCCATACCCCGGCAACCAATACGGCAACCAGCACGGTAACCCGTATGGCGCGCCCTACGGTGGTCTGCCAAACAGGCCGTCCTATCCCGGTCAGCCCACGCAGCCGCGTCATCCGCGGCAGAAATCCCGCGGCAGCCAGATGCGCCTGGGGTTGGTGTATGCGACGGGGTATGTGGCGCTCATTTGGGCAGTGCACATTATCAACGTGTTCCTATTTGGTGGCGTCTTAACCGCGTTTGGCATCCATCCATTGGACACTTCGTCTTTGCCTTTCATTTTCACCTCACCGATCCTGCACGCAAATTTTGAGCACCTCATGTCCAATACGGTTCCGGGGGCGATCTTCGCTTTCCTCATTGGTTATTCCGGTAGCCGAGTGTTTTGGGAGGTCACCGCTTTTGTTGTTGGTATCGGGGGTCTTGGCGTGTGGCTGTTAGGCGGTATTGGTACGAACCATATCGGCGCATCCATGTTGGTATACGGTTGGCTGGGGTACCTGCTTGTTCGTGGCATTTTCAATCGCTCTGCTTCGCAGATTGTGCTTGGTGTTTTTCTGGGTCTGTCGTATTCCGGTTTGGTGTGGGGTGTTCTGCCGTTGACCCCAGGGGTGAGCTGGCAGGCGCATCTCTTTGGGGCACTTGGTGGAATCGCCGCCGGTATCTTCATTACCTCCGATGATCCGCCAGCACTGGCAGCCCGCAAGCAGCAGAAGAAAGCGGTTAAGCAGTCCGCGCGAAATAATATGTAGACAACTATCTAAATGGATTAAGTTTGTGCTGTGTACTGTTCGTTTTGATCAATATGGAACATAAGTTCTTCTAAGTTACTAGTGACTCCCTACGCCAAATGGGGGTATTTCCCTGCATAAATTAAGAAATTTCGCCTGAAACTATGAATTTTCTTAGACTTAAGTTATTCTTAGTTACATGAGCAACATGAATGCACAACTTGGTGGCCTTTCTGCCCATGAAGCTGACGTATGGTCCCGTTTCTGGACCGTGCAAATGCAGCTGCCGGCTTTTCTCGACGCACAGCTGAAGCGTGATGCTGGTGTCGCTTATTTTGAGTTTCATGCACTGCAAAAGATTGCAGAGTCCAAGCGCAAATCGCGCCGCATGACAGACCTGTCCGAGGCAACGGCGATGTCTCTATCCCACCTGTCGCGCGTGGTCACGCGTTTGGAAAAGAAGGGCCTCGTTGTTCGTATTCCGGACCCAAATGATGGCCGTTCAACGTTTGCCACCCTTACCCCGGAAGGCGAAAAGACTGTGAAGTCGGCTCTGCCAGGCCACACCGCTGAGCTGCGCCGCGTTCTCTTTGACAACCTCAACAGCGCTGAGTTGGAGCAGCTTGCTCATGTTTTTGCTCGCATGAATTCCGCGCTCGTCGCTGAGCCGGGGCTCAACGATGTAGCAGTGGCGCCGGAGAACGCCAGCGTGGCGTAGGGGTTGAGCTGAGGATTCGTCGATAAGAAATTAGCTTCTCGTACCGCCCTCACCGTGGGGCGGTACACTTTTCTGCGTGGATAATAATGCGCCAATTGGCATCTTTGATTCTGGTTTTGGGGGACTGACTGTGGCCCGCGCGGTCATGGATCAGTTGCAACAAGAATCGGTGCTGTACATCGGGGATTCGGCGAACGGGCCTTATGGGCCGAAGCCGCTGGCACAGGTGCGTGAACATGCGATGGCGATCGCGGATGGTCTGGTCGAACGCGGCTGCAAGATGATCGTCATTGCCTGCAACACTGCCTCCGCAGCATTTCTGCATGATGCGCGTGAACGCTACAACGTGCCGGTAATTGAGGTAATCAAACCGGCCGTGCGTCGCGCGGTGGCCACCACTCGTAACGGCAAAGTTGGCGTGATTGGCACGGCAGCTACGATCCGCTCCGGCGTTTACCAAGACCTGTTTAATCTGACGCCTTCCGTTGAGGTGACCGCCGCGGCATGCCCAGCTTTCGTGGAGTTCGTGGAACGCGGCATTACTTCGGGCCGGCAGATTCTTGGTGTGGCTCAGGGCTACCTGGAGCCGCTGCAGGCTGCGGGGGTGGACACCCTCGTCCTAGGGTGCACCCATTACCCGTTGCTCTCCGGCGTTATTCAGTTAGCTATTGGTGAGGATGTCACCCTAGTATCCTCTGCTGAAGAAACCGCGAAAGATGTGCTGCGCATCCTCACAGAAAACGACATGTTCGCAGATGAAAGCCACCAGCCCACTCGGGTTTTTGAGTCCACGGGGGACCCGGAAACCTTTAATCGTCTTGCCACACGCTTCCTCGGACCTCACGTGGAGGCCGTGTCACATGAGAAGCTATAAGTGATTTACCCCATGTCAGCTGGGCATCATGGCAGGTCATTTGCGCCCTATGTTTAGGTATTTCCTAAGTTCCATGGCACAGTGATCGCATGAAACTGACTGTTCTCGGATGCACAGGGTCGCTCGCGGCCCCGGGCAACCCCGGATCGTCCTACCTAATCAATGCGCGCGAGGGGGACCCGGGAATTCTCATGGATTTTGGGCCAGGCGCATTGGCGGCGTTGCAGGAAGTCGGCGATCCCTCGGATACGCATCTGCTGTTCAGTCACCTTCACGCTGATCACTGCTCTGATACCGCCTCGCTGTGCGTGTGGCGGCGCTACCATCCCACAGCCCCCGCAATACGGCGCCATATGCTATATGGGCCGAGTTACGCGGCGGAACATTTGGGCCGGATGGGGGCGAATGGTCCGGATGAGATTGATGACCTGTCGGATACTTTCGACGTACGGGCCTGGGTCTCAGGTCAGCCGATACACATTGATGCAGTGACGGTCACACCGTTCGCGGTACTGCACCCAGCGGTGGAATCCCATGCCTTGCGCGTGGAGTCTAAGGACACTGGCAGTGTGATTGCCTATTCTGGCGATTCGGCTTACACGCCTGCGCTCGTTGAAGCTGCGCGTGGGGCTGACCTTTTCCTCTGCGAAGCAGCATGGGGGCCTACTGCTACAGCGGACACCCCACCCGGCATGCACATGTCTGGGCAGGAAGCCGGCCGGCTCGCACGGGAAGCAGGTGTGAATAAGCTCGTTCTCGTGCACATACAGCCGTGGTCTGACAAGTCTGCGACACTGGAAGCCGCGCGGGCGGAATTTGATGGTGAGGTTGTGTTGGGCTGCGCAAAGGATGTCTACGAAGTTTAAACCCGTGGCCTGTAGGCTCGTGGCATGACTGAAGAAAAATCCTTTGTCCGTGCTGACGGTCGCGCGCTCGATGAAATGCGTCCAGTGCGCATTACGCGTGGCTTTACGACGAATCCTGCAGGCTCCGTCCTCGTCGAATTCGGCAACACCCGCGTGATGTGTACCGCCTCCGCTGAAGAGGGCGTGCCCCGGTTCAAGAAAGACACTGGTGAAGGATGGCTCACCGCCGAGTACTCCATGCTGCCGGCAGCAACCCATGAGCGCATGCCCCGTGAATCCATGCGAGGCAAGGTCAAGGGCCGCACCCACGAGATTTCCCGCTTGGTGGGCCGATCCCTACGCGCAGCAGTTGACTTGTCGCAGCTGGGAGAGAACACCATCCAGATCGACTGCGATGTGCTGCAAGCCGACGGTGGCACCCGCACTGCCTCCATCACCGGTGCCTACGTTGCTTTGGCTGATGCGATCGCCTACCTCAAGGAGCGCGACCTCGTTCCAGGCGAGCCCCTCCAACCACCAGTGGCCGCTGTGTCCGTGGGCATTGTGGACGGCCGAGTGAGCCTTGATCTGCCCTACGAAGAAGACTCCCGCGCAGAGGTGGACCTAAACGTTGTGATGACAGAGTCCGGCAACTTCGTCGAAGTGCAAGGCACCGGTGAACACGGCCTGTTCGGCCGAGACCAGCTCAACGCGATGCTCGACTCCGCGGAGAAAGGCTGCTACGAACTCATCACCGCACAGAAGGCGGCACTGGGGTGGTAAACACACCGTTGAAAATCCTGGTTGCCTCCGGTAACGCGAAGAAACTCCACGAGCTCGAAGCTGTCCTAGCGGAATGCGCCATTGAGGGTGTGGAACTTGTTTCGCTCAAGGATGTGGAGCCGTATCCGGAACCCGCTGAAACAGGTTTAACGTTTGCGGAGAACGCCCTGATCAAGGCACGCGCAGGTGCCACCGCCACGGGACTGGCATGCGTTGCAGATGATTCAGGCCTCGCCGTTGACGCTCTCAACGGCATGCCGGGTGTTCTGTCCGCACGCTGGTGCGGCACCCATGGCGATGACCAGGCCAACAACAACCTTCTGTTGGCGCAGATGAACGACATCGAGCACCGTACCGCCGCCTTTGTTTCGTGCTGCGCCCTCGTGGTCCCCGCCGCCCTGACAGCCAACGGACAACCCCGTGAGACCACGGCGGAAGGCCGCTGGGAAGGAGCCCTGCTCCGCGAACCCCGCGGTGAAAATGGCTTCGGCTACGACCCTCTGTTTGAACCAGCTGACTGCCCCGGCCGCTCCTCCGCCGAACTCAGCCCGGAGGAGAAGAACGAACGCTCCCACCGCGGCAAAGCACTGCGCGAGCTTGCGCCCGCGATCGCCGCACTGGTGGGAGCCTAAAGCGAGGGGTGCGTAGCAAAAAGTGTGTCACGTGCCGGCCTGTCGTGGTCGGTTTT
>NZ_JRNG01000038.1:0-31314 GCF_000759055.1 Corynebacterium tuscaniense DNF00037
TCAACCGCCCGGGATTTATCAAAGTGCTCTAACGCATCAATGCCTAATGAGCTATGGGCATCTATGAGATCATTAAAAGTTTTCATGCCCCGACGGTAACTGCGATAAAACCCCTGGGTAAAGGGTTTTTGAGATTTCACACAATTTAAGAATCTATGGAACCAAACAGGGGTCTGAAGCAGTCTAAGTAAGGTTGGGGGTTTTGAAACGTCGATAAGCGAAAGCCTAGTTTGCGGCGACCTTGACGCGACGAAGAGCTGCCTGGCGTTCGGACTCGCTCATGCCACCCCAAATGCCGTACGGTTCCGCGACCGCAAGCGCGTGAGCGCGACATTGTTCGAGGACAGGGCAGGAAAAGCAGATGGCTTTCGCACGGTTCTCACGCTTCGCGCGCGCACGACCGCGCTCCCCGTCGGGGTGGTAGAAGACCTCGGATGCCTCGCCGCGGCATGCGCCATGAAGTTGCCAATCCCAGAAATCCGCATTCGGGCCGGGAAGCTGTTGAGGCATGGATATCGCGGGCATATTCATCTCCGTGTGTAAAACTTATGGCGAATAATTTCTCGCGCAGTGTGCAAGGCGATGGTGAACAATGGGTTTCTGCCAGGTTTCGCACAGTTATATCTGGCCTAGCAGGCGTCATTTTGCTGTATCTGACGTGCATAAATGTGCAAAGGTGAAACGTTGGTGAATTGTTGGTGACTTCCGCTGGAAACCACCTCGCTTCACCCTGTGAGAGTTAGGGAGATTAGGTAGCTGACGCGTAGGATGTGGCCGGTGCACATTTAACGTGCCTGCAAAGTTTGATTTTTGCCTGCCCATCTACGCTCATCTACGCCCATCTACGAGAAAAAGGAGAGACGTCGTGGCCTCATCCGACGCGGATCAACGTCTCGCCGAACTCGTGCCTTTAGCGCAGGCAGAGGATGCTGCGGCGCTGCAGGAGATCATCAAGATTGTGCACCCGATGGTGCTGCGTTACGCCCGTGCGCGGATTAGTTCGGGCCGGACTCCCACGGCCGAGGATGTTGCCCAGGAGATTTGTCTGGCGGTGGCAACGAGTGTGGGGAAGTATCAGGACACTGGCAAGCCGTTTATGGCGTTCGTGTATGGCATCGCGTTCAACAAGGTTGCGGATGCTCACCGGGCGTTAGCGCGCGATAAAACGAACCCGACGGATGAGGTTCCTGACCAGGAATTTTCCGGCGTTACCCCCGAAGATGCTGCGATGGTCACGGCGGGAAGTAACAGAGTGCGTGCTTTACTCGATCTGTTAAGTGACAAGGCGAGAGAGATTGTTGTCCTGCGTGTGTTTGTCGGATTGTCTGCTGAGGAAACAGCGGAGATCGTGGGCAGTACTGCAGGGGCGGTCCGTGTCGCACAGCACAGGGCGCTTGCCACACTCCGGCGGGCACTCGAAGACGGAGTTTCAGGAGGGTAGATATGGAGCCAACGTCCACGTTTGGCCGTCATCACCGTCGCTATGAGCACGATGTTCAGGCAGATGACGCCTTCCTGACCTCGCTTTCGCTGGGTGTTGATCCGTCCGATGGTGTGGATGAGCTCGCGTCGCTGCTGTTGGGGTTGCGGGATGAGGTTGAAGCACCCATGCCATCCGCCCCGCTTATCGACGGCGCTTTGGCGCCCGTCACCTCTATAACCGAGCACCGCGCGAAGCGGCATGCGTCCCGTCGTTTCCGGACGAGTCCGTGGATGGCAGGCCTCGTCGGTGCCGCCGCGGCCACCGTCGTCGTTGCTGGTAGCGGTGCTGTTTTGTACAGTGCGTCACCGGGGTCTGCTTTGTGGGGTCCGTCCCAGGCTGTTTTCGGTGAGCGCAAGAATGTCGTGGAGTTGGCTACCAAGCTCGACGAGATTGAAACGATGACTGAAAGTGGCAACTTGGCTGGTGCAAAGCTGCTGATTGATCAGCTGCGTGAGTCCATGAACCTTGAGCGCGGTGTGCCGCCCGAAGACGGAGGTGACCCAGCTCCGAAGGAGACCGTTGTGGTCACGCCTGAGCCGGAACCTGCAGGGGAGAAAACTCAAGAGACTGTCACCGTGACGCTCGAGCCGACCACTGTCACAGTTGTGGTGACGGAGCAACCGGGCGAAACCACGACTACGGGCAGCCCTGCTGCACCGTCGAGCACGCGTCAGGGTGCGCCAACACCGGGGCCTGCTGCGCATCCGGGGGCGCCCACTACGCAAGCTGGCCAATCCTCCTAGTGGGGGTTTAACGCGCGTCGAGGCCGTCGAGGTATCCCAGCGCGTAGTCCCAGGGCACGTAGGCCTGGATGTTGGGCTGAGCGCTCGGCTCATGAACCGGGGGTAGTTCGCCGTGGAGGCTGGCGATCATGTTGTTGATCATGATGTCCCAGTCATAAAAATGCATCTCTTCGCAATCCTCGCAGACGAACGTGATGCCAAGGATGCCACGGGGTTCGAGAACAAGTTTGAATTCCCGAGTCTGGGCCAGATCGCGGAGGACAGCTTCGCGCTCCTCCGGGGTGAGTGGCGTGGGGGCCTCGTCGTCCTCGATGAAAGACGCCGGGTCATTGGGGTCGTCGGCGAAGGGGTCACGAGGCATCATCGAGTCGAAGAACACGCCCCCAGCCTAGGCAAGGCTTGAGCAGGGGGCCAATTCGGGGACACCTGCGCTCATTGGGGGAGTAGGTGGTTTACCCACTATGCTTGCTGGCTAGAAGCGGAAGCGAGAAACAGCAAGGGAGCGACATGGGTAACATCTTCGGTTCTAAGAATTCCGGTGAGAGGGTGCATACCGGCGGCGATGACCCGTCGAAGGTGCTTCTACGTGGTTT
Organism: Corynebacterium tuscaniense DNF00037; assembly: GCF_000759055.1. NCBI lineage: Bacteria > Bacillati > Actinomycetota > Actinomycetes > Mycobacteriales > Corynebacteriaceae > Corynebacterium > Corynebacterium tuscaniense. Next base: position 2,820 of record NZ_JRNG01000038.1, read on the forward strand.
GACCTTTGACGATGTGTTGCTCCTGCCCGCGGAGTCCCACATCGTTCCGGGGGAAGTGGATACCTCGGCGCAGTTCACCCGCAATATTCGTTTGGGTATGCCGATTGCGTCGGCAGCTATGGATACGGTGACGGAGTCCCGCATGGCTATTGCCATGGCGCGCCAGGGCGGCATTGGTGTGCTGCACCGTAATTTGTCGGCGGAGGACCAGGCGGAGCACGTTGATGTGGTGAAGCGTTCGGAGTCCGGCATGGTTACGGATCCGGTAACGGCTACTCCGGACATGAGTATCAGTGATGTGGATGCCCTGTGCGCACGTTTCCGCATTTCCGGTTTGCCGGTGGTGGATGAGCAGGGGGTGCTGCTGGGCATTATTACGAACCGCGATATGCGCTTCGAGGCTGATTTCTCCCGCCCGGTTTCCGAGGTGATGACGCCGATGCCGCTGGTGGTGGCGCAGGATGGTGTGAGCAAGGAAGAGGCGCTCAAGCTGCTGAGTGAGAATAAGGTGGAGAAGCTGCCGATCGTCGATAAGCAAGGCAAGCTTACTGGTCTGATCACGGTGAAGGATTTTGTGAAGACCGAGCAGTTCCCCAACGCGTCGAAGGACAGCGAGGGGCGTCTGCTCGTCGCGGCGGGCATCGGCACGGGCGAGGATTCCTACAATCGCGCGGGCCTGCTTGTCAACGCGGGCGTGGACGCCCTCGTCGTCGACTCCGCCCACGCGCACAACAACCGCGTCCTGGAGATGGTTGCGCGCGTGAAGAAGGATTTCGGCGACCGCGTCGACGTCGTGGGCGGCAACCTGGCCACCCGCGAAGCTGCAGCCGCGATGATTGAGGCGGGCGCGGACGCCATCAAGGTGGGCATTGGCCCGGGCTCCATCTGCACCACGCGCGTGGTTGCTGGTGTGGGCGCCCCCCAGATCACCTCGATTCTGGAGGCGTCTGTGCCGGCACACGCAGCTGGCGTTCCAGTCATTGCGGATGGTGGCATGCAGCACTCCGGTGACGTGGCTAAGGCACTCGCCGCTGGCGCGTCGACCGTCATGCTTGGCTCCATGCTGGCTGGTACGAAGGAAGCCCCAGGCGATGTCGTTGTTGTTGGCGGCAAGCAGTACAAACGCTACCGCGGCATGGGCTCCATGGGTGCGATGCAGGGCCGTGGTCTGTCGGGTGAGAAGCGCTCCTTCTCCAAGGACCGCTACTTCCAGGCTGATGTGACCAGCGAAGACAAGCTCGTGCCGGAAGGCATTGAAGGCCGCGTGCCGTACCGCGGTGAGATTGACGCGATCACCCACCAGATCGTTGGTGGCCTGCGTGCGGCGATGGGCTACACCGGTTCTGCCTCCATCGAAGAGCTGCAGACCAAGCGCTTCGTTCAAATCACTACCGCTGGCCTGCGTGAGTCCCACCCGCACGACATCACGCAGACCGTCGAAGCACCGAACTACAGGGGTTAAGCATGCGTGATTACGTTGAAATTGGCATTGGCCGTGAAGCGCGTCGCGCGTACGGCTTGAACGAGATCAACATTGTTCCTTCGCGCCGCACGCGTTCCTCGAAGGATGTTGATCTGCACTGGCATATTGACGCCTACACCTTCGACGTCCCCCTCGTCTCCCACCCGACGGACGCTCTGGCCAGCCCCGAGTTTGTCATCGAGATGGGCAAGCAGGGCGGCCTCGGCGTGATCAACGCTGAGGGGCTGTGGGGCCGTCACGCGGACTTGGATGCGGCGATAGAGAAGGTGATTGAGCCGATCCTGTTCGCCGACCAGGATGTGCATGGCTTCCGCCAGCCGGGTGTGGCGGAGCTGCAGGAGCTGCACGCGGCACCACTTGACACTGATCTGCTGTCTGAGCGGATCGCGCAGGTACGTGACTCCGGCGTGACCGTTGCTGTGCGCGTGAGCCCGCAGAATGCTCGTGAGCTGGCCCCGATTGTGGTGAAGGCCGGTGCTGAAATGCTGTTTATCCACGGTGAGAACATCTCCGCTGAACACGTCCAGGAGGGCGGGGAGCCGCTGAACCTGAAGGAGTTCATCGGTTCTCTCGAGGTCCCTGTCATTGCCGGTGGTGTGTCTGACTACACCACTGCGCTGCACCTGATGCGCGCCGGGGCGGCTGGTGTCATCGTGGGGCAGGGCACCACCACGTCCTCGCTGGCACTGGGCATTGATTCCAACGTGGCCACACAGATTGCAGATGTCGCTGCGGCACGCCGCGAATACCTCGATGAAACCGAAGGCCGCTACGTTCACGTGATCGCCGACGGTGACATTGAAACCAGTGGCGAGATCGCCCGCGCCGTGGCATGTGGTGCGGATGCTGTCATGCTGGGCCAGCCACTCGCCGCTGCTGCAGAAGCGGCTGGCCACGGTTTCTACTGGCAGTCCCAGAGCGCGCACCCGCGTTTCCCGCGTGGCTTGATCACGCAGACTGAATACGGCTTTGGCTGGACTGAGGCAAGCTTGGCCAATGATGATGGGAAGTCACGCGATGAGATCATCGCTGCCTGTGGTGCGGATCGCCCGAGCCTAGAAACTGTTCTTCACGGCCCCAGCACGAGTACTTGGGGTGGCTACAACCTAGTGGGTGGCCTGCGTCGCGCGATGGCGAAGTGTGGCTACACAGATATCAAGAGCTTCCAGAAGGTGGACATCACCGTTAATCAGTAGCTTCTCCGCGCTTCTTCAGAGCCGCCTGGTGGATTTCCACTGGGCGGCATTCTTAGTTTTGCCTTACCTTCATTGGAGGTTGTAGTGTAGGAAGAATAAAAGTACGGTTAGGCGTATTTTTAAAACTGGAATGACGGAACTTACCAGGAATGGGAGACAATAATGGCTGTAGCGCGGAGATTCGCAGCGTTTGCGGCAGCGGCAATGCTGCTGGTGGGTTGTGCACCGGCGACGGAAGAGGAGGCCGCGGAGAAGGCTTCGGAGAAGCCGACGGTGTTGACCACCTTCACGGTGATCCAGGACATCGCGCAGAATGTGGCGGGAGAGCACCTCACGGTTGAGTCCCTGACCAAGCCGGGCGCTGAAATCCACGGCTATGAGCCAACGCCGGCGGATATTCGTCGCGCGACCAACGCGGACCTCATCCTGGATAACGGCCTGAACCTGGAGAACTGGTTCTCTCAGTTCGTGGAGGACAGTGACGCACCGCACGTCACCGTGACGGACGGCATCACCCCGATTGACATCACCGAGGACGAAGGTGCCGGCCTGCCTAACCCGCACGCGTGGATGAGCCCGCTTGAGGTGAGGACCTACGTTGACAACATGGTCGCAGCCTTCTCTGAGCTTGATCCGGAGCACGCCACCGACTTTGAGCGCAATGGTGAGGATTACAAGAATCAGCTCCAGGAGGTCCACGACGGAATGGTGGAGGAGCTGTCCCAGCTGCCGGAGAAGCGCCGTGCGCTGGTGACCTGCGAAGGGGCGTTTTCCTACATGGCACGTGATGCTGGGTTGGAGGAGCGCTTCATTTGGGCGGTGAACTCCGAGAACGAGGCGACTCCGCAGCAGATTTCCCGCGCTATCGAGTTCGTGAAGGAAAACGACGTCCCGGCGGTCTTCTGTGAGTCCACTGTTTCGGATGCACCGATGCAGCGCGTGGTCGAGGCCACCAACGCAACCTACGGTGGCACGCTCTACGTGGACTCGCTCTCGGAAGAGGGTGGCCCGGTGCCGACCTACCTCGACCTGATCAAGCACGACGCAGACGTCATCACTAAAGCTCTGACCGGAAAGGAATAGAGCGGTGAACCAACCAAATGCCATCTCGGTGCGTGATGTCACCGTGCATTACGGCAGCGTGCTTGCTCTCGACGGCGTCACCCTGGACATCGCGCCGGGGCGCGTGTGCGGGCTCGTCGGGATGAATGGTTCCGGTAAATCGACGCTGTTCAAAACGATTATGGGCCATATCCGGCCTGACGTGGGCACCGTGGACATCAACGGCCAGGACCCCGCTGCTTCACGACGTTCCGGCGTCCTCGGCTACGTCCCCCAACGCGAAGCAGTGGACTGGGACTTCCCGGTCAGTGTCCGCGACGTGGTCATGATGGGCCGCTACGGCCAGATGGGTTTTACCCGCCGACCACACCGCAAAGACATGGAAGCGGTGGAGCACGCGCTAGAACGCGTGGAACTCACCGAATTCGCCGACCGCCAGATCGGGCAACTGTCCGGTGGCCAGCGCAAACGGGCATTCGTTGCCCGGTGTATTGCGCAGGGGGCGGAGGTGATGTTGTTGGATGAGCCGTTTGCGGGCGTCGATAAGCGAAGCGAAGCAACGATGACCCGGCTCTTTCGTGAGATGGCGGTGAGCGGGTCCACGATCTTCGTGTCTACGCATGATCTCGCTGCATTGCCTGACTTGGCGGATGAGGCGCTCCTGCTGTACCGCCGCGTGCTCGTGCATGGGCAGCCCGCGGAAGTCCTGAAACCAGAGAACCTAGCTGCCGCTTTCGGCTTGGATGTGATGAACCAATGATGTCTTTCCTCCTTGACCCCTTTGCCTACGACTTCATGGTGCGCGCACTGGCAACCAGCCTTGTCGCGTCTGTGGTGTGTGCGGTGCTGTCATGCTGGCTGGTGCTCATCGGCTGGTCACTCATGGGCGACGCGGTGTCCCACGCAGTCTTCCCCGGCGTAGTGGTGGCATACCTGCTCGGCGCGCCTTTTGCTGTGGGGGCCGTGATCTTCGGCTTCCTCGCGGTCGGCTTGATCGGCGTGGTGCGCGACACGAGCCGCCTGAAAGAAGACGCCGCGATCGGCATCGTCTTCACCACGCTGTTCGCGTTCGGCCTTGTGCTCATCTCCGTGACGCCATCGCACACGGACCTGAACCACATCATCTTCGGCAACCTGCTCGGTGTGTCCAAAGCTGACCTCGCGCAAATCCTCGTGCTGGGTGCCATCACGCTAGCGATCCTCCTGCTCAAGCGACGCGACTTCACTCTGTTTGCCTTCGACCCGATCCACGCTCACGCGATCGGGCTGCGCCCGAAAATGATCGGTGCGGTGCTGCTCGCGCTGCTGGCGTTGACATGCGTGGTTGGGCTGCAGGCCGTCGGTGTCATCCTCGTGGTGGCCATGCTGATCATCCCCGGCGCGACCGCCTACCTGTTGACCAACACGTTCAGCCACATGCTGATAATCGCGCCAGTGATGGCGGCAGGATGCTCTGTGGTTGGCTTGTACACCAGCTATTACCTGGATGCGTCGCCGGGTGGGCTCATCGTCGTGGCGCAGGGCGTGGTGTTCCTACTGGTGTATCTGTTTAGTCCGAGCCAGGGCATCATCACGAAGCTGATGAGGAAGAAGCCTGTCTACGCCGAAGTAGGGGAGGCTGTGGAGACGAACAACGCATCCGTAGCGATGTTGCCCAGCGGCACGGCCTGAGAAGCCTTATCGACGGTCACCTCCAGCGCCTCCGAGAACGGCGCACCTTCCGTGACCGTCAGGACGGCGCCGACGACGATGCCGTTTTCCTCGAAGTGCTTGAGCAGCTCCGGGTTCGAGTCCGAAATCCTTTCGACGGTGACCCGGAGTTTTTCTGTGCCCTTTTCCATGGCCGCGGCCAGGTCGGTGAGGCTGCGGGCATCCAGCGCTGGCACGGTACCGTCCGTGGCAGGGATGGGATCTCCGTGCGGGTCGCGCTCCGGGTGGCCCAGGAACTCGTCGAGCCGAGCGACGAAGAAATCGGAGACCGCGTGCTCCATGTTCTCGGCCTCGTCGTGGACCTGGTCCCAGGTGTAGCCGAGGGTGTCCACCAAGAACGTCTCGATGAGTCGATGTCGCCTGATCATGGCTACGGCGTAGGTGCGGCCCTCGTCCGTCAGCTCCACGGAGCCGTACGGTGCGTGGGAAATCAACCCCTGCGAACCTAGCTTGCGCATCGCGTCAGACACCGAGGACATGCGCAAACCCGTCTGCCGGGAGATCAACGTTGCGGTGACGGGTTCAGCCGACCATTCCGTGAGACTCCAGATCACCTTCAGGTAGTTCTGGGTCGAGGTAGACAGGTCGTTTAGGGACATAGGCATCACTCTATACGGGTTGAGGTCTTTTCTTGCCGCGTCCCTGCCCACGGCCCTGCATCGCCTGGATCATCGCAGCAGTGATCACCAGCAGGATCGCCGTGAACTTCAGCCCCGAGATGTGTTCCGACAGCAGCAGCCAGCCGAAGAACGCGGCGATGGCGGGTTCGAGGGAAAGGAGGATGGCGAAGGTGTTGGGGGTGAGGCGTCGTAAAGCAATAAGCTCCAGCGAGTACGGAACGAGCGACGCGAGAACGGCGGTGCCTAACGCTATGCCGAAGAGGCGGGTGTCCGCCATGATCGTGAGTGAACCTTGCCAGCCGAGCGGCATGAGGGCCATGCCGCCGATGAACAGCGCAACCGCGAGGCCACCCTGGCCGGGCACCGAACTGCCCGCGCGCTTGGAAGCAAGGATATACAAGGCCCAGAACATGCCCGCTGCCAGCGTGAACGCAACGCCAACCGGGTCGAGTGGATAGCCGTTGTAGGAGTTGATGCCCAGCAGCAGCATGCCGGTGAGCGCAAGGGCCACGCACACCGCATCACGCACAGAACGCGACAACAGGGCAGCGAGGGTCAACGGCCCCAAGAACTCGATGGTCACCGCGGTACCCAGCGGGATCCGTTCGAGCGCGGTGTAGAAAGAGCCGTTCATAAACCCCATCGTCAGCCCAAACGTAATCACGGCGCGCCACTGCTGCGCATGCCACTCCCAGAAACGAGGGCGACTAGCCACAAGAAGAATCACGGCAGCGAGCAGCAGACGCAAAGACGCCGTGGCCCAACTGCCCGCGTGCGGAAACAGTTCAACCGCCAACGCGGCCCCAAGCTGCAGCGAAATGCACGAGCCGATGATGCACGCAACACCAAGCGGTGAGGTCGGAGTTGAAGCGGTCATGGCGGTTCAGTCTATGCAGGCCATGAGTTAAACTTTGAATCCGTGACTACCTCTCCAACAGCTAATGCACATCCGCGCCCTGTTCTTGTTGTGGATTTCGGCGCGCAGTATGCGCAGCTCATTGCCCGTCGAGTGCGTGAAGCGCGTATCTATTCTGAGGTCGTGCCGCACACGATCACGGCGGAAGAATTGAAAGCTAAGGATCCGGTTGCGCTCGTGCTGTCTGGTGGCCCGTCGTCCGTGTATGAGGATGGTGCACCGAAGCTTGACCCGGCGATTTTCGAGCTTGGTTTGCCCACGTTTGGCATTTGTTACGGCTTCCAGGTGATGACTCAGGCGCTGGGTGGCACTGTGGCCAAGACCGGTTCGCGCGAGTACGGCCGCACGAAGATGGATGTGTGTGGTGGCGTGCTCCACGCCGGTTTGGCGGAGCAGCACTCTGTGTGGATGAGCCACGGTGATTCCGTGACGCAGGCGCCGGAAGGCTTCGAGGTCACTGCTTCTTCGGAGGGTGCGCCGGTCGCGGCCTTCGAGAACGCGGAGCAGCGCATGGCGGGTGTGCAGTACCACCCGGAGGTTATGCACTCGCCGCACGGTCAGCAGGTGCTCACTCGCTTCCTCACGGAGATCGCGGGGCTCGAGCAGACCTGGACCGCGTCGAATATTGCAGAGCAGCTTATCGACGCAGTCTTGGCCCAAATCGGCCCCGACGGCCACGCCATCTGCGGCCTGTCTGGTGGCGTGGACTCCGCCGTGGCGGCGGCGCTCGTGCAGCGCGCTATCGGCGACCGCCTGACCTGCGTGTTCGTGGACCACGGTCTACTGCGTCAGGGCGAGCGAGAGCAGGTGGAGAAGGACTTCGTAGCTGCCACCGGCGCGAAGCTGGTGACAGTGGATGAGCGCGACGCCTTCCTGGGCAAACTCGCCGGCGTGACCGAGCCGGAGGCGAAGCGCAAGGCGATTGGTGCGGAGTTCATCCGTTCCTTCGAGCGCGCAGTGGCTTCCGTGCTGGAGGGCGAGGACGTTGGCTTCCTCGTCCAGGGCACCCTATACCCGGACGTTGTGGAATCCGGTGGTGGCACAGGAACCGCGAACATCAAGAGCCACCACAACGTGGGTGGCCTGCCGGATGATGTGGAGTTTGAGCTCGTTGAGCCGCTGCGTCTTCTGTTTAAGGATGAGGTCCGTGCAGTCGGCCGGGAACTGGGTCTGCCGGAGGTCATTGTGAACCGCCAGCCGTTCCCGGGCCCAGGCCTGGGCATCCGCATTGTCGGCGAGGTCACTTCGGAGCGCTTGGAAACCTTGCGCAAGGCCGACGCTATTGCCCGCGAGGAACTGACCCACGCCGGCCTGGATGATCAGATTTGGCAGTGCCCGGTGGTCCTACTCGCGGACGTCCGCTCCGTCGGCGTCCAGGGTGATGGCCGCACCTATGGCCATCCGATCGTGCTGCGCCCAGTCGCTTCCGAAGACGCGATGACCGCCGACTGGGTGCGCGTGCCGTACGAGGTGCTGGAGACGATCTCCACCCGCATCACCAACGAGGTAGAGGACGTCAACCGCGTGGTCCTGGACATTACGTCCAAGCCACCGGGAACCATCGAGTGGGAGTAAACCTGGGAGGTTTACTCGGCAAACTGCGCGGACACGGACCCGATGCGGTGCTCCACATTAATTGTGAGCAGCTCTCCGTCCTTGTCCGCGTTTTGCTTTCCTGTGGGGCAGGTGGTTTCGCCGATGGTGGCCTGGCAGTGCACCTCAACCGGAACGTTGCTGGGCAGGATGATGTTGATCTCGCCGATGCCGTTGTTGAAGTTGACGGTCTTCGGCTCCTTGAGTGGCGCCAGGTCCGAGAGATCAACGCGCAGTTCGCCGACGAGGTTGTTGACGTCAGGGATGGTTTGAGCGTCCTCGTATGTCAGATGTACTTCGCCGATTCGGTCGGCGACACCAGGGGCAAACACGACAGGTGTTGCAATGATCAGCGCCAGAGGAATCCACAGCCACAGGCGTGAGCCTTTCTTCTTTCTCGACTCCGGTTCCACGGCGGGTTCCGGTGCTGGTTCAGGATCGGGCAGGTGCCATAGTCCTGGCGCCGCGCCCAGCGGGTCCCACGCTGGGGGAGTTGGGGTTGCAGGCTCCGGGCCGGCGGGGTGTTCGTAGCCCTCCGGCGGGGTGAACTGGGCCGTCACCGGCGGCTCAGGCTGCGCTTTCGGTTGGCGAGGCGCGTGCTCAGCCGGCGGCACCACGAGCCCTTCGGGCGGAACCGGCGTGCGCTGGTGCAGCGCCCACCAGGCCACCGCCGCGAGAGCCAGCCCACCAAGGGAAGAGAACACGAGTTCGCCGTCAGTGGCCACGGACAAGGTGGGGAAGAAGATAATGAGTAGCACCAGAAGGCCCCAGCCAGTGGTGCGGTCTTCGCGCTCCGCGTCCGTCAGTTCTTCCTTCGGCCGCGAGATCACCTGCGCGGGGCAGGAGGACATGCCAAAGCGTGGCATGAGGAATCCGCACAGGATGTAGGTGAATAGGCCAACACCAAACACGAAGGACAAGGCCACAAACGCCACGCGGATGAGCAAAGCGTCGATACGGTAACGCACCGCGATGCCTTCGCAGATACCGGCGATAACTGCGTTTCCGCCCTGCTTGGAGGGGATGCGGGGAGGGCGGGTGTCCCACATTTCTTTCAGCGTCTCGTTCATGGTTCCAGTATGAAAGGCAGGGGTGCGTAGCGGTATCGGGAATGACCCTGGTTTTTGGATTTCAGGGTTTACCCTGATTCGCGCCGCGAATAAGCATGCGAAGATAAGCGCATGTCCAATTCCAACGAGGAGACCCGTGCTTACCCGCGTTTTGTGCGCGTGGAGCAAGGCCGGGTTGTTGCCGGGGTCGCGGCGGGGTTGTCGGCGCATGTGTGTATCGACGTCACCTGGGTCCGCCTCGCCCTCACCCTCACGTCCTTCCTCGGAGGGATGGGGATTTTGCTGTATGCGGCGCTGTGGGTGTTCAGCCCGGTAGGTGTGCCGCAGCAGCCAGTGATTGACCGCTACCGCGTCGGTGGTGCTGCTCATGCACTCATGATCGTGGGGGCGTTTGCGCTGTGGGCGCTTTCGGCGGGCGGTGGTGGCTGGCTTTTCATCGTGATTGCTCTGGTGGCTCTCGGTGCGGTGTTGGCCTGGCAGGCCTATGACCGTGACATGCGTACCACGGGGTCTGTTGTGCTGTTGGTTTGTGGCGCGGCGTTGGTCATGGTCGGAGTGGTGGTCATCGCGCTGATGGGGGACCGTGGCGGTATCACCGGTGTGATTTTGGCGGTGCTGGCCTCAGTATCCGGTGTAGGCATTCTGGTGGTGCCGCTGATTGTGCGGCTGTTCCGCTCACTCGTGCAGGAACGTGAGGAGAAAGCGGTGGCGGACCAGCACGCTGTTATTGCTGCTCATCTGCATGATTCGGTGCTGCAGACGCTCGCGCTCATTCAGAAGCGCGCGGGTGATGCGGAGGAGGTTGCGCGTCTTGCACGTGGTCAGGAGCGTGAGTTGCGGGCCTGGCTTTATGGCTCCCCTTCGGCTCCCGCGAGCCTCTTTTCTGCCCTTAATGCCGCGGCGTCTGACGTCGACGACATGTTTAACGTGCGCATCCATCCGGTCACCGTTGGGGAAGATCTAGAGATGAATGCTGGCGTGGAACCCGTGGTCTTGGCCGCCCGGGAGGCGATGGTCAACGCGGCGAAACATTCGGGTGCGACCGCCATCGACGTGTACGTGGAGCACCTTGCGGGTGAGCTCAGCGTGTTCGTTCGCGATCGCGGAACCGGGTTTGACCTGGATGCCATTCCGGAAGACCGGCACGGCATCCGCGATTCCATCACTGGCCGTATGGAGGGCGCTGGCGGCACCGCGGTGGTGAAAACCGCGCCGGGTGAAGGAACAGAAGTGACACTCACGTTGTCGCTGTAAGGTCGAGATCATGCAGCCAGTCCGCGTTTTTCTTGTCGACGATCACTCCGTCTTCCGCTCCGGCGTCCGCGCCGAGCTGGCTAGCGCTACTGGCGCTGCGGCGATTGAGGTCGTCGGCGACGCCGGCACCGTAGCCGAAGCTGTCGCCGGGATCGCGGAGACGAAGCCTGACGTTGTCCTCCTGGACGTGCACATGCCCGATGGTGGTGGCCTCGCCGTGATCACGCAGGCGCCGGGCCCGCAGTATCTGGCGCTGTCTGTGTCCGACGCGGCAGAAGATGTGATAGCACTTATCCGCGCGGGTGCCCGAGGGTACGTGACCAAGAACATCGACGGCCCGGAGCTCGCCGAAGCCGTGGTGCAGGTGCATGGTGGGGATGCCTACTTCTCGCCCCGTCTCGCCGGGTTTGTTCTTGATGCTTTTGCTTCGGCTGGGGTCGTGGAGGATCCGGTTGGGGAGCCAGAGAAGGTGGGGGAGGGGGAGATTGCGGATAAGCTCACGCGCCGGGAACTTGAAGTGCTGCGGTTGTTGGCGCGTGGCTACACGTATAAGGAGATTGCGGCGGAGCTCTTTATCTCTGTGAAGACGGTGGAAACGCACGCGTCGAATGTGCTGCGCAAGACGCAAACATCGAACCGCTACCAGCTGACGCGTTGGGCGTCGCGCCACTCGCTGTATTAGAAAGCATTTTCGACCAGGGAGATTGACCGGATTGTTGACGCGGAGCATAATGATCCGCGTGAGTGGAACAAGTGTTCGCAAGGTTGATCTGGCTGCCATGCCGCTTGCTTCCTCGCGCGCGGAACAAATCGCGCAGCTTCGTGCCCAGATTTCGCAGATGGGAGGGGGTGCACGAGAGGGAAGTGTTGTCCAGGGTGTTGGCCTTCTTCCTATCGACGGGCCTCTGGGCGCCGTCCTGCCTGGTGGCGGTCTCTCACGTCGCGCAGTCACACACGTGAGCGATACACCTGGGCTGGTGGTGGAGATGCTACGCCACGTTACGTCCGCCGGTGGGCACGCGGGCGTGGTGGGGTGGTCGGAGCTGTCCTACGCCGCACTGCCGGTAGCGAGCCTGGAGCGCATTATTGCGGTGCCGGACCCTGGCGCAGATCCACTGGGGGTGGCCGGGGTGCTGGTGGAAGGTCTTGACCTGGTGGTTTTTCGTTCCCCGGCCACGTTGGAACTGTCACCGGTGCAAGCCCGGCCGCTGCTGGGGAAGCTGCGTAAGGGGCATGCCGCGCTCATGCTCGTGGGGGCGACGGTGCCGTCTCCGGCCCTTGCATTGACAGGGGAGGTGGTGGGCTTCCACGGCATTGGTCGCGGTACCGGCCGGATCGTGGGGATGGATGTGCGGGTGCGGGTCACACAGAAGAACACGTGCCCGACATCAGCGGTGGTCACGGTGGGTGAAGTGCCGGCTCCTGCTTTGCGGGTGGTGCGGTAGATGCGTGTGGCGGCCGTGTGGTTTCCGGATTGGCCGATCCAGGCGGCGCGGCTCGATGCGGGGGATGAGCTGGCGGAGCCGCTTGCGATCGGTGCGCATCATCGCATCAAAGTGGTCTCGCATGAGGCGCGCAAGCTGGGTGTTCGGCGTGGGATGAAGGTGCGTCATGCGCAGTCCGTGTGTCCGGATGTGACGGTCGTGGAGGACAATCCGGACCGGGATGGTCGCATGTTTGCTGCGCTCGCCGCGAGTTTTGATGATGTTGCCGCCTCCGTGGAGGTTCTGCGTCCAGGGCTTGTCGTCGTGGATATCGCCGCCGCGGGCACCTTCCACGGGAGCGAGGAAAAAGCGACCGAAATGCTTATCGACGCTGCCTCCCGCCCCGGCATCGACCCCCTCACCGGCGTGGCCGACGAGATCGCTACTGCCGTCATCGCTGCCCGTGTCTCGGCGGTGGTCTCATCGGGTGAGTCGGCGGCCTTTCTGTCTAGGGTGCCTCTGCGGATGTTGGTTGCGGAGACGAGTCTGGGGGTGGACGCAGACACCGTCGCCGCTTTGGGGCAGCTGGGGGTGAGCACGCTGGGGGAGCTCGCCGCGCTGCCCTCTACTGCCGTGTCCACGCGTTTTGGGCGGGCGGGGCTGCATTGTCATCGCATTGCGTGTGCGGCGTCGGATCGGCGAGTGGCGCCGGAGATTCCGTCGGTGGACTTAAGCGTATCGGTGACCCCGGAAGACCCGATCGAACGTGTTGATGCCGCTGCCTTCGCCGCCCGCGCATTGGCAGCGAGCCTGCATGAACGTCTTGCGAATGCTGGTCTGAACTGCCTCCGCCTCAAAGTGAGAGCGGAAGTGGATGGCGGGCAGATCGTGGAACGGACCTGGCGCACTCGGTCCGCCTTGACGGAAGACGCCACGGCGGACCGAGTGCGCTGGCAACTCGATGGTTGGTTGACGCATGGCGGGGCAGGGGCGATCACCTCCCTGATCCTTGAACCGCTAGAGGTGGCGCAGCCAGATTCGGCAGGACAATTGTGGGGGCATGGTCCTACTGCGGGAGATGATCAGGTGCGTCGGGTAGCGGAGCGCGTGCAATCGCAACTCGGGATTGATGCGGTGGTGCAGCCACGACTCGTCGGCGGGCGCGGCGTGGTGGAACGTGTTGCCCTCGTGCCCTTTGGGGAGCATGGTCCTGAGAACAGCAACGCCGCCGCCACCTGGCCCGGGGCGATCCCGCAGCCACTACCGGCGCGTATCGGTGGTGGGCTCAACCACCCAGCCTCACGAGTAAAAATGATTGACGCGCAGGCCACCCCTATCGGCGTGACCGCAGAGGCGCTGCTCACCGCCCCGCCCTATGCCTTGAGCTGGGGTGATAACAAATACCTCATTACGGGCTGGGCGGGACCATGGCCTGTGGACGCCGGATGGTGGGAAGGCGCACCTCACAAAGTCGCGCGCCTCCAAGTGGTGGGATGTACACCGCACGATCAGAAACCGGTGGGCTGGCTCCTTATGTGGTCGCAGCAGCAGTGGCGGATCGAGGCGATGTATACCTAGGCGTACCTACCGCGTGGCGTCGATAATGATGCGCGTGGGATTGTGCAGCGTCACCACACCGTATGGGCTTCGGGAGTTCAAGCCCACCACGACCTGGGTACGGCCCGCAGACGTACCGGCGTTGACCACCTCAGCTACCGTGCCGGATGTGCCGGCGCCACCGCTGACGCGTTCAGGGGCGGAGGTCTCAGCGCCAACATCGGAAGGGAACACGGTGCCATCAATCGAGACGTTGAGGAACGCCGAGCCCTTCACCTTCAACGGTTGCCCGGTGGACCCCTCCACGGGGGAGGAAACATAGTCGGCGAACCAGCCGGGCTCGCCGTCGCCGCTCAACGTGATGGTCACGCGGTCAAAATCACCATGACTTTTCACGTCCATATCAGTCACCGCGAGGCGAGCAGGCGCTGTAGGGCGAGTGGTCTTCGGGGAAGGATTCACCGGCCCCAACGGCTCGCGTTCTTCTGGAGACATGGTGGTTACTGCGCCACCAGTGCCGGCGACGATGTTGCCCTGTTGGGTACCGGAGGCGTCGTCAAGCGTGCACCCGGCGAGCACAAAAGCAACCGTGCATAAAGCAGTGGCGCATGCGAGCCTCGGTGCAGTCATGCGAACAACCCTAATAACAACCGTGAAAACACAAAAATAAAATCGCCCCAATCCGCAGATTGAGATCAAACTGTTGTACACACTACAGCTCACGGCGAAGATAGGTTACCCTTAGTGCCATGCCTGCCGATTCCTTCACTTTGTGCTCCGACGTTGAGGTGGAGCCGCTTCCCGGGACGGCAAAACAGGCCAGGGTGTACGTCCTCTTCGAAGAGCCGGGCCCATGGAGCCACGACGTCCTGGACGGTGACACTTTCGGTGCGGAGCTCACCGCGAAGCTCAAAGCGCATCTGAAGAAGTATGATGCGGCACTCCAGCTCATCCGCCACCCAACGCGTGAAGGTCGAGTGATTGAATCGCACCACCTGTACCTGGTGTTTTCCGACATTGGGTTGACTGAGGTGCTGCACGTTGATGGTCCGGAAGCGATCCTGGACCTTGATTTGTCGGGCCCGGGGCTCAACGGCGGTCAGGCACGCATCAACCCGCTGCTTCTGGTGTGCACGCACGCGAAACGTGACCGTTGCTGCGCGGTGAAAGGGCGTCCGCTGGTGGCGGAACTGGAGCGCCGCTACCCGTTCAAGCGGACGGGTGATGTGGTGTGGGAAACCTCGCACGTGAAAGGACACCGTTTCGCGCCGGCGCTGCTGCTATTGCCGTGGGGTTACAGTTTCGGTCGCATGAACCTGGAGGCGACGGAGGCCATGCTGGCTGCGGCAATGCGTGCGCAGTACTTTGTGCCCGGCAACCGTGGGAGCGGCTTGATGTCGCCGCCCGCGCAGGCCGCGGAAGTTGCGGTTGCCGCGCACCTTCAGCGCGAGGGCAAGGATGTGTCCTACGGGCAGTTCTCCGTCGCATCAGAAGATGTCAGTGAGGACCATGCGAGCATCGTGCTTATCGACGAATCCACAGGTCACACCTACCACGTCACCCTCTCCACCCACGCTGTCTCCGGCGTGATTTCCTCGTGTGGCGATGAGCCGAAGCAGGGGCGCTACTGGCGGGTGGATTCGCTGGAGCACGTCGAGGAATTTCAGAGGTAACAAAGCAGCGTGTCGCCCACAGAGTCCACAACGTGGTCGGTGGCGGACTGCACATCGGCGGGGGAGTAGGGGACGCTGTCATGTCCCTCTGGGGAATGCATGAAAACTTTCCCTAAAACTGTGTCGCAGCTCTCAATTTGCTTGTATTGTGTGTTTCCAGACAAAAATGAAGGACGTTCATTTTTGCTGATCATGAGAGGAGTATGCACATGGAAAAGCACGATGGGGCAACCCGTAAGGTTGGGTACCTTTGCGATACGTTGTTCTTTTGGCATGACACCGGAACCGGGGGAGATGAACCGTCAGATCCACGCAAGGGCTTGCAGCCCGTAAACCGTCACTACTCGGCGCCGGAGCCTAAAAAACGACTGCATGAACTCATCCAGGTTTCGAGGCTTCGTGATCAAATCGTTGATTTGCGAGCTCGTCCCGCAACAGATGAGGAAATTCTGCGTGCACACTCTGCCGAGCACCTCAAAAATATGGAGCTGCAGTCTCAGCTTCCGAAAGGTGGCGATTGCGGAGATGGAGGATCACCTTTCGGGCACAACGCGATTGACATTGCTCGTTTATCGGCTGGTGGAGCGATCGTCGCTATGGAATCTGTTTTGAGCGGAGATACTGATTGTGCGTACGCGCTGATCAATCCCCCGGGACACCATGCTGAGCGTGATCGAAGTTTAGGCTTCTGTTTGTTCAACAACGCATCGATCGCGGTGGCTCACGCTAAGGAAAAGTGGGGTTTGGAACGGGTCGCAATCGTGGATTGGGATGTTCATCACGGCAATGGGTCGCAGGACATCTGGTGGACAGACCCGAGTGTGTTGACCATCTCTATCCATCAAGATCGTAACTTTCCGGTCGATTCAGGATTTGTCGATGAACGGGGCGGTGGTGAAGGTCTCGGCCATAATTTCAACATTCCGCTGCCACCCGGATCTGGCAACATCGTGTATGAACATGTGGTGGAAAATCTGGTTCGCCCTGCACTTGAGCAATTTCAGCCTGAATTGATTCTTGTGAGCTGTGGATATGATGCTGCAATGCAGGATCCGCTCGGCAGAATGATGGTTACTACCTCGGGTTTCAAGCGTATGACTGCGTTGATGATTGAGACCGCAAGCAAGGTGTGCGATGGGCGTCTCGTTTTTGTGCAGGAAGGTGGGTATTGCCAGTATTACGTGCCATTCTGTGGCCTTGCGACGATGGAAGAATTAGTCGGGGCTGATTCAGGTTTCAGTGACGGGTATGCTGCCATCGTCGAGGGGCAGATTCGTACGGAGATTACGGCTGAGCAGCAGGCCGCGATTCAATCGGCACATGATGCGCACTTTTCGTCGGATGAGAGCGGTGGGAAAGTCGGATGAGTGTGTCAAATAAGAACCTTTTGAAGACTCACAATGTGGTCTTTCTTGTTGTTGCAGCGGCTGCCCCATTGACTGTTGTGTCGGCAGGCGCGACTGCAGCGTACGCGACTTCAGGGATGTCAGGTGTCCCTCTCGGCTACCTGATTTGTGGTGTGCTCGTTGCTCTTTTCGCGGTTGGCTTTTGTGCGATGGCGAAAGAAATTCCCAATACTGCAGCATTTTTCTCATATGTATCAGCAGGCCTAGGACGAAGTCACGGGTTGGCAGCATCCTGGTTGGCCCTAGTTTCATATCTGGCCATGCAGGTGGCGCTTTACAGTTTATTCGGTTTCACCGTCAATAGTCTGCTCGGCAGTGTGGGGGTGGAAGTACCGTGGTGGTTGTGCACGATGGGGGCGATCGCACTGGTCGCTGTGCTTGGAGTGAATTCCGCGGATACGACATCCAAGTTACTCGGTATTTTGTTGACTCTGGAATTTCTAGCAGTATCGATATTTTGTGTTGTGGCGCTGAGGAATCCAGCAGACGATATCGGCGTCACCACACTTATGCCACAAGCACTCTTGGGGGCCGGAACAGGTACAGCGCTAGCGTTCACCATCGCCGGATTTATGGGGATTGAGAGTACAGCGATGTACTCGGAGGAAACCCACAAGCCAAAGACAACGATTCCACGGGCAACGCTGATCGCGATCGGTGTTATCTCTGCCTTCTACGCGTTTTCTTCTTGGAGTATTGCCCAGAGTGCGGGAGAGAGCAGTATTGTCAGCGCCTCTCAAGAGCAGGGCGCAGATCTCTTCTTTAACTTTCTCGCAGCACACGGTTTGGAAGGGGTTGTTCCGCTGATTCGAACGCTGCTTGCTACGTCGCTTTTCGCTGCGGTGACTTCATTCCATAACACGATTGCTCGATACTTGATGGCGTTGGGGCGCGAGCAGGTCATTTGGAAACGACTTGGCGGGGTATCCAGTAAAGGGGCACCAGTAAATGCGTCTCTGGCGCTGTCGGGTTTTGTAACGGCAGTTGTTCTTGGATTCAGCCTGATCCAGGCACTGATTGGTTACAGTAAGGGCTTCCCAGCGGATATTTTGTTCTCGTGGCTGAGCGCGGCGGGCGGTTTTGGCTTGGTGTTCCTTTTCCTTGTGACCAGCATTTCGGTGATTCTTTACTTCAAGAAGAATCAGAACATGTACAACTTGTTTGTCACGCTTGTGGCGCCTGTCATAGCAACTGTTGGCTTCGGGGTTGTGTTCGTGCTCATTCTATTGAACTTCAATGTGCTGATCGGTAGCGATGATTTGTGGTATCTCGTGTTTATCGTGCCGAGCATTGTTCTGCTTTGTGGCGTTGCAGGGTATGCACGCGGTGAGTACCTACGTAAACATAATCCTCGTATATATGAGAACATTGGCTCGGGAAAGTCGCCGACAGTATCTGAAGATGAAAAGTTTGAAGCTGTGCGAGTATAGAAAGATATGCTCTGACGCGTCCTGTCGGTCAAAATGATGAAAAGTGCCGTGAATGAGCTTCACGGCACTTTGCTATTGGTGGCTTCGGATATTTTCTTTCCCTAGCGGCGCATCACCTTCGCCGAGAGCCAGTTCCCCAGCAGCTGGGCGAGCTGCACGATGATCACGATGGTGATCACCGCCACCCACGTCACTGCCGGTTGGTAGGCGCGGTAGCCGTAGACGATGGCGAAGTCACCCAGGCCGCCGCCACCGATGTAGCCGGCCATCGCGGACATGTCGATCACCGCGATGAAGATGAAGGTGTAACCCAGGATCAGTGGGCCGAGAGCCTCCGGGATGATCACGGTGCGGATGATGCGCCACGGGCCAGCGCCCATCGCGCGGGCCGCTTCGATCACACCGGGGTCGATTGCCACGAGGTTTTGCTCCACGATGCGGGCCACAGTAAACGTGGCGGTCACGCACATGACAAACGTTGCGGCTTCACGGCCAATCGTCGTGTCCACCACCGCGAGGGTGACGGAGTAGAGCATCGCGATCATGATGATGAACGGGATCGGCCGGAAGAAGTTCACCAGGATGTTCAGTACCCAGTAAATCGGCCGGCTCTGCAGCACTCCGCCGACGCGGGTGGTGTAGAGGAACAGGCCCAGAATCATGCCGAAGAACCCGCCGACAATCATGGTGATGGTCACCATGAACAGCGTGTCCAGTAGTGCCTGCCAGTAGGTGGGGCCGAGGCGATCCCAGTCCACGCCGGCTGCAAGAAGTGTTTCGATCATTTAGGCCACGTCTCCTTGCCTGTCGGTGATTTCGTGGATGTGCGTGGTGGTCTGCATCGTGTGGAAGAATTCGTCGATAGCTGCATTATCGCCGGTGAGGCGGACGGTCATTTTGCCGAAGGAGTGATCCTGCAGCGTGGTCACGGAACCATGCACGACGTCGAGGCCCACGCCTTCTTCCTGCAGTTTCGCGGCCGCAGAGAAGAAGCCGGAGTTCGCGGTGAGGTCCACGGTGAACAGGCGCCCTTCGCCCGAGTGGAGCAGTTCGCGCTCTTCGCTTTTCGACGGAGTATTCCGCAGCGACGTCGCCACAAACCTCTTAGACACATCCGTTTGTGGGTTGGAGAAGACTTCGTAGACGGAGCCATGCTCCACGACCTTGCCATTTTCCATCACAGCAACCTTGTCGGCGATGGCCCGGATGACATCCATTTCGTGGGTGATAACCACGATGGTGATGCCGGTTTGTTCATTGACCTTCTTCAGTAGGTCAAGGACTTCTTGGGTGGTTTCGGGGTCGAGGGCGGAGGTGGCTTCGTCGGCAAGCAAAAGCGAGGGGCTTGTGGCGAGCGCACGAGCGATGCCCACCCTTTGCTTTTGTCCACCGGAAAGCTGCTCCGGGTAGTTCGTGCCACGGTCAGAAAGGCCGACGAAGTCGAGCAGTTCCGCCACGCGGGCTTTGCGCTCGGCGCTGCTCATGTCAGTCATCTTGAGTGGGTATTCAATATTGCCTGCCGCGTTGAGCGAGCTAAACAGGTTGAACTGTTGGAAGATCATGCCAATGGAACGGCGCGCCGCACGCATCTGCTTCGCGGGCATACCCACAATGTCCGTTCCATCCAGCAAAATCTGCCCCGATGTCGGGGCGTCCAGTCCGTTGATCATGCGGACCAGGGTGGACTTGCCGGCACCCGAGTAACCGATCACGCCCAGGATCTCCCCCGGCTCGACGGTCAGGGTGACGTCATCGAGTGCGACAACATCCGTGCCCTTCTTCGAGCGGAAGACTTTGTTTACGTCCCGGAATTCGATCCGGGTGCCAGTACGAGACATGGGGTTTACTTCTCGTTCTTTGCGTCTTCGACGAGGCGGTCGAGGACCTTGTTCAGGTCTTCCTTGGACTTGTTCACCTGGACGGCGGTTCCGTTGGAATCCTCATTCAGAGCCTCGGTGACCTCAGGGGTCTGCCACAGTTCAACGAGCTTGTCGTAGGTCGGGTTGTCAATGTCCTCTGCGCGGACAGCGAAGATGTTGATGTACGGCTCGGCCAGCTCAGAGTTCGGGTCGTCGGCTGCGACAGCAGTGGATGCGTCGATGCCAGCGCGGGAGAGCCAGTTGTTGTTGATGATCGCCGGGTCGCCCTGGTTGTAGGCGGTCGGAGTCTGGGAAGCATCAACCGGGGTGACCTCAACCTTGGAGGCATCCTTGTCAATATCAGCCGGGGTCGGGTTCAGCGGGTCAGTGCCGTCCTTGACCTTAACCAGGTCAGCCTGGACGAGCACGTTGATCGCGCGGCCCTGGTTGGAGGGGTCGTTCGGGATAGCAACCTTCTCGCCCTCGATGCCGTCGAGCGAGTCATGGTCCTTCCAGAACAGGCCGAGGGTGTTGATCTCAGCGGAACCGATGATGCGCAGATCCTTGCCGGAAGAAGCCTTGTACTGAGCCAGGTACAGGATGTGCTGGAACTTGTTCAGGTCAAGCTGGCCCTCAGCCAGCGCCGGGTTCACCGGGGTGTACTCGGTGAAGGGGACCAGCTCCAGGTCGATGCCAGCTTCCTTGGCCTTGTCAAGGAAAACAGACCAAGCTTTCTGATCAGAGTCGGTCGTACCGATGCGCACGACCTGGTTCTCATCGTCCTTCGGAGCGGCGTTGTCGGTGGAGTCAGAGGAGCATGCAACCAGCCCAGTAGCTGCCAGAATGGAAGCTGCTGCGGTTGCGATAACACGGTTGAGGCGCATGTCGCGTCCTGCACTTTCTTAGTCGGGGTTGAAGTGTCTGGGAAAATCTATCACCGTGTGTACCGCTTAGTCTAGTTCCGGCCTCATTCATTGCTTTCCGGCGAATATAATCAAACGTTCGTTCGGTTTATGGTGTCGAATGTGTGTACGATAGGCGCGTGCGATTCAATGGTGGCAAAGCATTGTCCTGGGCGCAGCTGGAACGCATCCTCTCCGGCCGCCCCGGGCCTGCCGTTGTGCCTGTTGACCGGCTTGAACGGTTTGAACGGGGCTCGCGTTCCACTCCCGCGGGCCGGCGCCGCAGCGGGGCGATTCCCTTCGCAGAACTCCACGCCGTATCCACCTATAGCTTCCTCAGTGACACTGGTGGTGCCAGTGAGCCAGAGGAGTTGGTGGCCCGCGCCCACGAACTCGGCTTGAGTGCCCTTGGCCTGCTGGACCGCGATGGCTTCTACGGGGCGGTGAAATTCGCCGAAGCAGCCGCGGAGGTAGACCTGCCCACGGTGTTTGGTGCAGAGCTCAGCCTGCCCCACGCACCGCTACCGGTGATTGCTCGCGGGGCGGAAGGCTACCGGCGCCTGTCGCACCTCATGGCTGGGGCGCACATGGCCTCAGGCGAGAAAGGGGTGGTGCACTACCCGCCACTGCCGGAGATGGCGGCAGCACTCGCTGGTACCTGCATCGTGTTGGCGGGCTGGCGGTGGGCAGATCACCTGGATGAACTCGTGGAATGCTTCGGCGTGGCCAACGTGGTCAAAGAATATGAGGCCACGATGCTGCCGGAAGATGCAGACCGCCATACCATCCTTCGTGCCGTCGGCCCGCCTGGTCTGCGGGAAATCCTGACCGCTGCCCCCGGTGCCGCCACCCGGGACGGGGCAAGGGTGGCGGGGGCGAAGAGGGCGTTGGGGCGTCGAAAAGCAATCAGCGCGGCATCCGCGGACCTGCACCCGATGGGCGCGCCCTGGTTACGCTCGGGCGAGCAACTCGCGGCGATGATGCCCGACGACACGGCGATGATCGCGGAGGCCGTGAAACTCGCAGGAGAATGCGCGTTCGCCCTCGACCTGGTGGCGCCTGAACTCCCGCGATTTCCCACGCCCGATGGGCACGACGAGATGAGCTGGCTGACCCACCTCGTGGCGGAGCGCGGCCGCGAACGCTACGCCACACGGTCTGCTGACCTGCAAGAACAAGCCCTTAAGCAGATTGCGCGCGAACTGCGCGTCATCGAGCAACTTGGTTTTCCCGGCTACTTCCTCATTGTCAACGACCTGGTGGATTTCTGCCGCGAGTCCAACATCTTGTGCCAGGGGCGTGGTTCGGCGGCGAATTCAGCGGTGTGCTTCGCGCTTGGCATCACCAACGTGGAGCCGATCGGCGCGCAGCTATTGTTCGAGCGCTTCCTCTCGCCGGACCGCGACGGCCCGCCCGATATTGACATTGATATTGAGTCCGGCCGCCGCGAAGAAGTCATCCAGTACGTCTACCGCACCTACGGCCGGGACAATGCGGCGCAGGTGGCCAACGTGATCACGTATCGCACGAAGGGCGCGGTGCGCGACGCCGCCCGTGCGCTCGGCTACCCGCAGGGCGCGGCGGATGCGTGGTCGAAGGGCCTGGCCTCGCCTCCATCGCGTGTTGAGTCCTTGGCCGCGCAACTTAAGGGGCAGCCCCGCCACCTGGGTATTCACTCCGGTGGCATGGTGATCTGCGACCGGCCTATCGCCGATGTCGTCCCCGTGGAGTGGGCACGCATGGAGGGCCGCTCGGTCGTGCAGTGGGACAAGGACGATTGCGCCACCGCCGGCCTGGTCAAGTTCGACCTGCTGGGTCTGGGCATGCTCGAGGCGCTGCACCACATGATTGACCTTGTGCGCGAAACCACCGGCCGCGAGGTCCGCCTCTGGGAGCTTTCGCTTGACGACGCTGCCGTGTACCACATGCTCTCCCACGCCGACGCCGTCGGCGTTTTCCAAGTGGAATCCCGCGCCCAGATGAACACTCTGCCCAGGCTGAAACCGCACTGCTTCTTTGACCTGGTGGTAGAGGTGGCCCTGATCAGGCCGGGCCCGATCCAGGGTGGTTCTGTCCACCCATACCTGCGGCGCCGTGACGGCCGGGAGCCGGTCACCTATGACCATCCGGTGCTGGAACGTTCCCTGGGTAAGACCCTGGGAGTTCCACTGTTTCAGGAACAGCTCATGCAGATCGCCGTGGACGCCGCTGGTTTCAGTGGGACAGAGGCGGACTCGCTGCGCCGCGCTATGGGATCGAAGCGGTCACCGGCGAAGATGGCGGCGCTCAAGGCCCGGTTTTTCTCAGGCTGCTGGGCGACCAATTCGATTGAGCAGGACGTGGCGGAGAGCCTCTGGCAGAAGATCGTGGCCTTCGCAGCCTACGGCTTCCCGGAATCCCACTCCCAGTCCTTTGCCTCGTTGGTGTACTTCTCGGCCTGGTTCAAGCACTACTATCCGGCGGAATTCTGTGTGGGCTTGTTGCAGGCGCAGCCGATGGGGTTCTACTCACCGCAGTCCCTCATCCAGGATGCGCGCCGCCACGGGATTGTGGTCCTGCCGGTGGATGTCAACGAGTCTGGTGTGGAGGCCCGCTGCATCGACTCCGGCACCATCCGCGTGGGGCTGAACCTGATCAAAGGTCTTGGCGGGAAGGCGGCCTCGCGCATCGAGTCTGCCCGGGCAGTTCGGCCTTTCATCGATATTCCGGACCTATCCCGCCGCGCGGACCTCACCGTGGAGCATGTCGAGGCCCTCGCCCGGGCGGGTGCACTGGATTGTTTTGGCGTGGATCGCCGCCAAGCCCTCTGGCAATCCGGCATCGCCGCCACCGAACGTGAGGGCATGCTGCCAGGCCTTTCCGCCATTGAAGCGCCCGCCCTTCCCGGCATGAACGCCTTTGAACTCATGGCCGCCGACATTGTGGCCACCGGTGTTACGCCCGGCCTCATGCCCGTAGAAATGGTTCGCACGCATTTGGATTCTTTGAATATTGTCCCAGCTAGCGGGCTGAGGCGCGTCCCAGACGGCACCCGCATCCGCATCGCCGGTGTGATCACCCACCGCCAACGTCCCTCCACCGCCGCCGGCGTCACCTTCCTAGGCATGGAGGATGAAACCGGCCTCATGAACGTGGTCATCCCAACTGGCCTATGGAAGCGGCAGAAAGTCCTTGCCCGTACCGCGAAAGCCCTTATCGTTCGCGGCATCGTCGAAAATGCCTCCGGTGCCGCCAGTGTTCTTGCCGACAAACTTGAACCTCTGGACATGGGCGACTGCCTCTCCCGCGGGTCCCGCGACTTCCGGTAAAAAGGGCGCAGTGAAGGATTTGCACTCACCGCCCAGGCCGAAAATATATATGTACTGGTAGGAGAGTTTTGTGCACTCTCTCGGTCAAGTGCGATGGTTGAATCTTTCACCCACCGCCACTACTCGAAGATGCGATGACGGGGACACCAGCTTTTTGGGGCACCAGCTTGTTCAGAGAAATCCCTTCATGTTCGACCTCGACCCGGCAGCCTTCCAAACATGGCAAAGAGGAGAACTCCCGGGCGGTGCCGTCTTTATGCTGGATATTGACCCGTGGCTAGGCCTAGAACCAGAGGAGTTGACGCTCAGTGGCAGCACTGCTTAGCACAGTTGTCGCTTTCGCCGGGCTCATAATCGTGGTCAGTTCCGTTGGTGCTGACTCGTTGGGGTTTGTACTCACCGCGACTCTGTTGAGTTTCGGCCTCGCGCCATTCGCGGGTGACTCGCTCCAGCAGCACATCCCACACTCGCTGTGGGAGCGTTTGTCGCTCTCGCACACAGCTTCTCGACGCCTCGCCCTCCCCACCTTCAACACCCTTCTCAACCACATTGGATGGAACCGGCTGATCATTGCTCTGCGTGATGGGCAGTCCAGCGCGTCCATTCAGAACCGGCGAAGCAAAAACCTAAGACCCGTACAAGCTGCAGCTGCCGGTCATACATGGGGATTCCTCTTACATATCGCCACCGCCGCCTGGGCAGGAATTGCTGGCGCGTGGGGTTCGACAACGGTGCTAATTGTCATCGGAATCATCGGCCACCTCTACCCAGCACTTTTACAGATTCGTGTTCTGACCCGTTGGCGCGAGCATGGACGAAGCTAAACAGCTCAACGTACCCACTATGATTCCATCCAACCGAAAGGCTTGGATAGTCTAAGCAGCAATGACTAGCAACAATATCCCGAAGGCAGCATCGTCCCACGACATTCCAGCGGTGCCTAGCCCGCCCGCCGCGCCACAACCGCCAACCCCACCCGCTGCTCCGGCACCTCCAGCACCGTCCGCGCCGGGTGGCGCTGTTCCCGCGCCGCCTGCACCGCCGATGCCTGCTACACCTCCGGCGCCTCCGGCTCCGCCGACGCCACCAGTGGCTGCCGTGCCGGCAGCGCCGGCAGCGCCGAAACCTCCGGGTGGGGTGGAATCTCCAGCGACTCCTGCACCAGCCCCGCGGCCCGCGCAGGAGGCCACAAAGCTGGAAGCCACGAAGCAGACAGCTCAAAAGCCTGCCCGCAGCAAGGCCCAGAACAAGACCCCGAAGTGTTTGCTCATGTGGGCCTTGGTGGGGGTTGTGGTTTTGGGGGTGGGGGTGTGGGCGTCGAGAAGCTTTTTGGGCTCTGATGCCGGACAGTCTTTCCTTGAGGCTTACCCGGGCCCCGCGCCGATGCCGGAGAATGCGCCGGTGGGGATTCCTGCGTGGCTGAATTGGGCGCACTTTTTCAACATGTTCCTGATGGTGCTGATTATCCGGACGGGCCTGCAGGTGCGTGGCCAACGGAAACCCGAGGCGTACTGGCGGCCGAAAAAGGGTGGGAAGAAGATCAGCCTGGTGCTGTGGTTCCACCTGGTGCTCGATGTTCTGTGGGTGCTTAACGGCGTGATTTTCGTTGTGCTGCTGTTCGCGACGGGCCAGTGGATGCGCATCGTGCCAACGAGTTGGGATGTGTTCCCGAATGCGGTGTCCGCGGGTCTGCAATACCTGAGCTTGGACTGGCCGACGGAGAACGGCTGGGTGTACTACAACGCGCTGCAGCAGCTCGCGTACTTTGTCACGGTGTTCATCGCAGCGCCGCTCGCGATCGCGTCGGGCGCGCGCATGAGCATGTGGTGGCGCAACGAGTGGAAGACGGCGAACAAGCTGTTCCCGGCGCCGGTGGCGCGCGCGGTGCACTTCCCGGTGTTGGTGTACTTCCTGGTGTTTGTGGTGGTGCATGTGGGCTTGGTGCTCACCACGGGAGTGCTGCGGAACCTGAACACGATGTACGCGGCGCGTGGGGCGGTAGACCCGAATGAGTATGCGGCGGACTGGACGGGCCTGATCATGTTCCTGGTGTCGCTGGTGGTTGTTGCGGCGGCAGTAGCGGTGGCGCGCCCGCAGTTCCTGGCGCCGGTGGCGCGGCTGACGGGTGAGGTGTCCACGCGGTAGGGTAATTACCCATGAACAGCGCCGATTCTGCCCGCACCGGGCGCCATGTCAGTGCCGGTGAGCCGGTGCTGCGTCTGCCCACCACGGCGGCGGAGATGAATCCGGTGTCGAGGAAGCTCATCCTCGCGCGGTATGCCTCCCAGACCCTGTGGGCTTTGGTGTTGGCGGCGTGCTTCATCGTGCCCCAGTTCATGATGGGTGGCTGGTGGTGGCTCGGCGCGGCCGTTGTTGGGGCGTGGTATGTGTTCCAACTCATCATGATTCCGCTGCGCGTGCGCAACACGGCGTGGTGGGAAACCGAGGACGAGCTGCTGATTACCAAAGGTAAATTCCGGCAGACGTTCACGCTGGTGCCGTATGGCCGTATCCAGTTTGTGGATGTCACCAGTGGCCCGTTCACGCGGATGCTTGGTCTGAAGGGCGTGAGCTTGCACACGGCGTCGGCAACGTCGGATGCGACGATCCCCGGCCTGCCCGCCGCGGAGGCGGATGCGTTGCGTGAGCGTCTGGCCATCAACGCGCGTGAACGGATGAGTGGCCTGTGACCGAGTACCGCCGGGTTCACCGCCTCACTCCGCTGTTGCGCGTGTGGGCGACATTGGTGGCGTTGACCACGATTGTGGTGTTCAATTTTGCTACTTACCTGGCTAACGCGCTGCGGGATCAGCAGTTCACAGCCCTGTTATTCGCGCAGGTAGCGGGTGGTGCGTTGGGGGCGCTTGCGCTAGTTTTCCTGGTGTCGCAAATTTGGTGGGCATGCACGGGTTTCCGGCTGGGGGAGGACGAGCTGGAGCTTCGCCGCGGCGTCATTTCCACGCAGGTGCGGTCCGCGTGTTATGATCGCATCCAGGCGGTTGATGTTGTCGAGCCCTTCGCGCCCCGCCTGTTCGGGCTCGCGCAGGTGCGCGTGGAGGTGGCTGGCGGATCAAATTCCGCGATCGAGATCGGCTACCTCACCCGCCGTGAGGCCGAAGCCATCCGCGCCGAGCTCCTGCACAAGATCGCGCCGCCTGAGGAACCCCAGGGAGGCTTCCTTGTCCCACCCATTCCCGTTGCACGTTCGCTCGTAGGTGCAGGACTTCGCTTATCGACGCTCTTTGCCCTCACCTGGTCCCTCCTCCCCACCGTCACCGACTTTTCAGCAACGGTGATTGTGCCGGTGCTTGTAGGTTTTATCCCGCAGATCTGGCGGCAGATTGACCAGTCCTGGCGCTACAACGCCACTTTGGATGGGGACGTGGTGCACCTGTCCTACGGGCTGGCCAACCGCCGCACCCAAGCAGTGCCATTGGATCGGATTCACGCGATTGGCTTGTCGCAACCGGTGCTGTGGCGCTTGTTCGGGTGGTGGACTGTCACCGTGAACATTGCTGGATATGGCCGTGAGTCCAACAAAGCCTCCGGCACATCGCGCCTGCTGCCGGTGGGATCTTACGAGCAGGCTCTCGAGCTCATCGAGGCAATCAGTCCGCTACCGCGCGAACTGATTGTGAACCCGGACTGGGATCTGAAGTCCCCGCGCCGGGCACGCATAGCCTCGCCCATTGATGCGTCCCGCCAAGCCCTTGCCCTGACCCCTCTTCCAGGCACAACCTATGCCATCACCAGCCATGGCTTGTTCAGTAGGCGGCTGGAATTCGTGGAAGTACTCCACATCCAGGAGGTCACGCTCCGTGTTGGGCCAGTTCAGCGCGCTTTAAAAGTGGCCAGCGTGCGCTTTGACCTGGTGCCGGGTCCGGTCCGGATGATAGCGCGTGACCTGGAACTCCAGGAGGCCTGGAAACTGGTTGAGGCGTTGAGCGCCCGTGAGCTACCGCCGGTTGCGGTGAAGGATTTAACACCACGACTCCCGGCGACCAGGGATTTCACTGTCCGCGAGACGGCCCA